>PBXT01000004.1 GCA_002727695.1 Methanobacteriota archaeon
TCCAACAAGAATGAGAGAAATCAGACCAAATAGGGAAAGTAGAATCCTCTCTCCTTTGGAGAATTCTGTGTCTTCCATGGTTATCTCACACCGTCAAGAGTGATGAGGGTTGCGTAGTCATCACTCTTCTTCGCTACCTGCATCATCTTCTGCAGCCACACGAGGTTCGTGGACTTCAACAAATGAAACCTTACCAGCTTCAACAGCATCACGTAGAACTGTAACTAAGCGGAACTTCTGCATTGCTGCGTTAGGGTCGAATAGCATTGTTTGTGGGACGACGATTGAAATGTCGTCTCCATCGAATGAAACCTCGAACCCTTCTTGGCCAGTGTTTGCCTCAAGAAGTGCTGCAACTTTCTCTTCCTTGCCTTCGATAACCTTGACGATCTTGTAATCATACTTTAGAGTGCGACCAGCCATAGGGTGGTTGTAATCGATCCTAGCGCGTCCTGCTGCNAGGTAGGATAGGATTCCTTGACGACCTTCAACAGTTACTGGACCCCCGATGTAGAGGGACTTAGGGTCACGTACATGACGTAGTAATTTGTCGATAGAGATGGTTTCGATTTGTTCTGGNTCCTTCTCTCCATAAGCATCTGCAGGTGCAATCTCTAGAGAGATATCCTTGTCTGCTTCAGCTTCCAAAAGGCTGTCTTCGAATCCAGAAATCAGATTTCCTGCACCAACTACGCAGACCAGAGGAGTGTAGGTTTTACCCTCTTGGTGCATATCATGCTCCTTTGCAACTTCTTCTCTAGTAGTTTCAATCAAATCGCCGGAGTCTGCGTTATACAGGTCGTAATCGACGTGGACAATGGTTCCTTCTTCCATGGTTATTCACCTATCGCCCCCTACGGGGGCATTTCGGCGACCAACCATCCCTATTTCAATCAGTTGGGTCCCTTCGAGGCATCCAAATGGCAAGACTTGACAACAGCATCAACGCCCATCCACCCCACACAAGATGTATTCCTGGCAAATCGTAAACCATTATTCTAACCAAGTCACTGCCTTCCATCAGTGAACGTGCTTGAGTACCGTCCATTATCAAAACCAAGTCCCCATGCCACATACTTACACGGTCGACTTCAGAACGTGAGCGAGTATCGAATCTGAGCACTCCAGGCTCTACGGTTTCGATTAATTCTCCGTCTTCATAGACATTGATTACTGCTCCAAGATATCCATCTCCAACCTCAAGCCCATCTGTTTGAGTTACTACCTCTGTAAACTCGAACTCATAACCTTCCCATTCAACTCTTTCATCTTTGATCATGGTGACAGTATGAGAAAATGTACCTCTATCGATAATCGTTGTACTCATAATATGCCCAATAATTAACAGAACCAATCCTAAGTGGATTAGGTGAGCGAAAAATGGTATCTTGCGTTTACCGAAGTTTTCCTTCGCTAGAGAAATTGTTGCGGGTAATGCCAGAAGGGCGGGAATCAAAACGACGATGCCGATTTGACCACGATTCAGTGATGCGCCAAGTATGTCTGTTGAATCATACCCTAGAGAATCTCCAAACAGCCAAGCTACAACTAGAATCAACGGGGTTGAAGCCATGAGATAGAATACTCGCTCTGGCCTGTCTCTTATGCTCCAAGCAACGAATGAAAGCATAATTGCCGCTAGGAATGGTGCTCCATACAATTCGTGTGCTGCAAATTGAATTGAATCTATACTTGAAATCAATATTACCAAAGTCAAAATCAAATACAATCCTACAACCACAACGGGTGCCCACAATACCAACCTTTGCTGAGTGCTTCTCTCCATGAATGAGAATTTAGAGTCCTTATTCTCCTCGGCAAAGAACCAAGGCGCTACGAATGCAGTCATACCTATGGCACATATCGTGATGTCTAACATTCCAGACCATGATGCAGACAAAAACAGCATTACTCCTGCGCTAGCCCATCCCCATGCTTTGAATCGGTCTTTCTCGAAGATTAGGCCAAATGCGAAAAGCAACGATAGTAATTCGAAGAGAACCATACCGTGAATGAATCGTAAACCAACCATAACTCCTGGTAGAGCGAACCATTTCCAATCGTGTCCTTCAGGCAATGATCTGAGACCAGATTCCACGAAAGGACCTAATCCCAAAATCACCAATAGAGTTGGAGGGAATCCATCTAACACGTCACCGCCGCCGATTATGCCGATAATTGCCACAACTGGTAGCAAAGCCAACCAGTATTTTGAGAACTCAAACCCGAGTCTTGAGGCGAGGAATATTCCTAGCAGCTGCAGTATTCCAAGGAAATAAATCACGACTTCTATTCCGCTAGCATCCGACAANAGGACCATGATTCTGCCAAAGACATCGCCTGGCGGTGAACCTGCTGAGTTCACAACGAATGTATGGACACTAACTGCCCAAACTCCACCTGCTCTAGTAACCATAGTTGCGAAAAGTGAGAGTGCACCACATGCCATTGCAACGCCAGCCCACATGTGGTCCGATGTCTTGCCCGGTCGAGTCCTTAGATGCAATAGCATGACTAAACAGATCCATGGTAACAGCGAGCCGGTTTCTACAGGATCCCAGGCCCAATATCCTCCCCAATCTAGAATCAGGTAAGCCCACAACCCTCCTAAGCCAATTCCTAATGTCGCGAAGAAGAATGCTGGCCTGGCTACTTGGATTAAATCGTCTTTGATTCCTTTGTAATTTGTCAAAATGGCTGATACTGCAATACATGCAAGTGTGATGCATAAGGAGTATGCCAGAAATATGAGAGGCGGATGAATCACCATCAAATCAGTCTGTAATAACTCATTGAGGCCCGGTCCACGCTGTTCTGCTGGCTTGAAGGGTTGTAGTATCCATGCCACCAGTAAGAGAGTTAATGCAAAACCATTCATCAATCTTAGACGGAGTATGTGCCTATCTTCGGATTCTGATTTCAATGGGTTCCTCCAAACGATTGACAACAGAGCCATCCATGCTACCCAAAGTAAAATTGGCCCCTCTCTTGCAGCCCATGTGGCCGCAAATCTGTACTTGAGAGGCAGCTCTTCTCCGCCATACCAAGCCACGAGATGAATCGAATCGTAATTCATTGTGAACATGAACGCCAATATGAAAAATGGCAAACCTAGTATCCACGTCAACTTTGGATCCGGCCGAAATGTCACCCAAGCTGCAACGAATACAGCGAATGGCATCAGCAAAGATTCCATGTACTCACCATCCGAAATGCTTCGCTCTCGAATAGCCAAATGAAAGTAGCACACTAATCACACCTTTAGTGTACAAAAACGGGTGACGGACCAGTATTTTCAATCCAATCCACAATTTGTCAAGTACCGACATTGAACCCAACTCCTCAGGCAAACATCTTGCCATGTTTGATAACTCATCATCGCTCAAATCATATAGGGATGTTTTTCCCTTCAAAATCTTGTGATATGGTGGAAATCGCTTCTTCCACGCTTTGACATACCTCTGCATCTTTGCATCGGATAGATCTCCTTCAGAAATAGCCGCTGCAATGGTTTGAGCTGCCTCTCTACCCGACCACAATGCTAGGTGTGAACCACCTTCGAATAATGGAGATGTGAAGCCTGCCGCATCTCCGACCAATATCAAACCGTCTCCGGTAGTAATCTCTCTCGGTCCAGAAATTGGGATAGTACCACCGAACGGGCGGGGTTTAATCCCTGGCTTCCTCCATTCNGGGTTTTGAATTCCTTTTCCGTTTAGATAGGTATCTTCAACAAATTTGTCTAGATATTTGATTGCGCCTTTCTTGTCTGTAGTGACAAGACCAACATTTGCTCTTCCCCCTTTTTTCGGAATCATCCAGACATATCCATGTGGAGAATATTCAGGCCACAAGTAGAAATCAAGATAGCCGTCGTTATCAACTTCTGTCATCTCATATTGGAAGCCTGCAATGACCTCAACTTCAGTCCCCATGTCTAGTAATTTTGTTGCTGCTCCNGCAACCCCTGAGGCGTCAATTACTGCCTTGCATTCTATCGGAAATTCGTCCCCACGGCCTTCAATTTTCCAATTGGTAAATTGATTTTCGCTATTGTAAATTCTTTCCATGGAAGTTACCCTGTGAGAGAGGTGTAAGCTCGCTCCTTTCTTGACTGCTTCATCGCATAACCATTGTTCGAATTTATGCTTTTCAAGGACGTATCCTTTCTCGGTCAACAACTTCGCAGTTCCGTCNGGAAAGATNACGCGAATACCCTTGCAATCAAGCGCNACNACGTCCTCTGGTAAATCGAGATCTAGATTGTCAACAGCCATCTGCGACAAGCATTCTCCGCAGTGCACAGGAACACCGACCTCTGGGTCTGCCTCGACAATCATGGTGCTGAGACCTGCACGCGCACAATGCAGTGCTGCAGAACCCCCACCCGGGCCGGCGCCGATAACCAGTACATCGCAACTCGCCATGCCTCCCCGAAGGGGAGGCGGGACTTCAATGAGTCGGCACAGAACAAGTATTCATGAAGAAGTTCTCCTAGCGGTATCATGGCCTGGAGAAATTCTACGCGCTGGCTTGCCCACCTTGAGAAGCGGGGCGAGTTGATTCGCATAACAGAGCCTGTAAATGTAGAATTAGAGGCCGGGGCAATTGCGGACCGGCTAGTAAAGAACAATGGGTCGGCTGTTCTGTTTGAGAAACCAAGACTCCCTAACGGAGAAATTAGTGAGATTCCACTTGCAATGAATCTATTCGGCTCACACGACAGAACCCAAAGAGCACTAGGCGCATCACATCCAACTGAAGTTGGTGAAAGATTGGTCGCTTTGATGAAACCAGATATTGGTGGAATAATGAAGAGGCCTTGGACCGGACTTCCACTATTGAGAGATGCAATGTCACTACCTCCAAAGAAGGTTTGGAGGGGATCTTGTCAAAGAGTAAAAATGGACTTGGACGTCACACAACTACCAATTCCAAAGACTTGGCCAATGGATGGTGGAAGGTACATCACGCTTCCTCTAGTTGTTACCAAAGACCCGCATTCTGGAGAGCACAACCTAGGCATGTACAGAGGGCAAGTCTTCGGCCCGAAAGAAGTTGGCCTACACTGGCAGATTCACAAGCATGGGGCAGACCATGCTGCGGCTTGGCCGGATGGGAAAATGCCTGTTGCGATTTGTATTGGCGGCCCTCCTGAATTGATTTTCTCAGCGATAGCTCCCCTACCTGATAATTTAGAAGAATACATGTTTGCGGGATTCCTAGGTAAGAGACGCCTAAGAATAACAAAAGCACTAACTCAAGACCTTCTAGTACCTGCTGATGCTGATATTGTAATAGAGGGATGGGTTGATGCTACCCAAACTAGAACCGAAGGTCCATTCGGAGATCACTTTGGATTCTACTCTTTGACTGGCCAGTATCCTGTTCTGAATGTAACTGCAGTGACCAGAAGGAAAAATGCAATACTGCCAGCGACCATTGTAGGTCAACCCCCTATGGAAGATGGATATCTCGGGGAAGCGATTGGAAAGCAATTCAGGCCGATTCTATCTTTCCAACACAGAGATGTATTGGATTTACACTTACCACTAGAGACTGGTTTCCACAACCTTGCAATCGTCAAGAGCAAGCAGCGATACCCAAGACAAGCTAGGAAAACATGTCTTGGTTTGCTAGGTGCTGGACAAATGATGTTTTTGAAAATCCTAATCGCTACAGATGAAAACCCCAGTGACCTAGATGCTTTGTTAGACGTGCTAAACAACCGAGTCGACCCTGAGACTGACATCACGATAATCGAAGGAATAGTTAGTGACTCTCTCGAGCCTGCTTCCACATACGAAAATGTACATTCGAAAGTAATCATTGATGCAACAAAACTTGTCCCTGCTGACCCAAGAAGTGGAAAGCCGCTAGAAGGGTCTCCGATTGAAGAATGTCCTGCTTGGAGAAGAGGAGAAGAAGATGCTCCAGGAATTAGTGAATCTCTGTTGAAACAAATCTCAGAATTAGAAGATGTTGAGGACTGTCTCTTGCTGAGAAATTCGATGTTAGTCGTAACAGTTGACATCGAAGGAAGACCGGACCCAAGAACCGGAATGCAATGGCCAAATGAGGACGATGCTAAGGCCCAAAGAGAGAAGATTTCTCAATTGAGAAAATCAATTTGGCAATTGGACTCCAAAAATGAATTAAGATGGTTATTTGTAACTGACAATGATATGAATCTTCACGGTGAAGGAGCGATGAGAAGGTTGCTGTGGCAGCTAACCTCACGCTTTGCTGTGGAGCGAGATTTCATAGTAGAAAATGGCAGAATATTCTGGGATGCGACTACACCAATTCCTTCACTCGAAGGACCAACTCCTGTTCGAAGATGGCCTGCAATTACCATGCATGACCCTGAAACTTTAGATGCGATTGAACGGTTCGATTTACCACCTTGGCCAGACAACTTGGTGATGTGAATGGATCTAAAGCAAATTGCTTCCTTCGTAAAAATCGAACATACATTGTTCAGTTTGCCATTCGTATTCATTGGAGCCCTGATGGCAGGCGACCCAACTTACTTGCAATACTTCTGGATATTGATTGCAGCTGTTGGAGCCAGAGGTTTAGCAATGGGCCTTAACAGAATTATCGACAGGGATATCGATGCTGAAAACCCACGTACTGCAAATAGACATCTCGCTTCTGGAAGCATGTCTATGCAAACAGCGTGGATACTATGCGGGGTTTTCTTGGTCATGCTGGTTGGAGGCGCTGCTATGTTGAACCCTCTCTGCCTGTACCTCTCTCCTATCCCTGTCCTGGCATTTGTCGTCTACCCATATCTGAAGCGATTCACATGGTTGTGCCATTGGTGGCTTGGGGGTTGCTTAGCCCTAGCCCCTGCAGGAGCATGGGTTGCTATTACCGGAGAGATTTCTTCCAACTCTTGGTACCCTGATTTGCTGATTGTATCTGTNGGAGTAATGATTTGGATTGCAGCATTCGACTTGGGATATGCACAAATGGATATTGAAAGTGACAAAAAGACCGGAGTGAAATCATTCCCTGCTAGATTCCAACCGCCAACAACCATGGCTGTTATGCTGCTGTCAATTCCTATTTGGGCAGCCGCATTCTCTGTTGTTTCACCTGCTGGCACCCTNATNTCCCTTGTACTGGTCGTTAGCGTACTAGTGGCATCTGGATCTCAATTCCAAAATTGGTGGTTTAGGGCACACGTATCCACAGGNTGGATTCTACTTGCTGCAATGCAACTTTCATAGAGTGGCAAGACTCCCCTTGGACCATGAATCCAATAGTGAAGTCCTTACTAGAATTCAATGACGCATTCGAAATCCCAAAACTAGACCAACCAGGACTNGGACCTGATGAGTTGATTGAGTTGAGAATCAAACTACTGACCGAAGAAGTCCAAGAATATGCAGAAGCAGCTAGAGCAGGAGACCTAGTAGAGGTTCTCGATGCACTAGCGGATATTGGCTACATATTGGCAGGTACCATCATCAATCATGGAATGCAAGACATCTATGACGATGCTTTCAATGAAGTTCATCGCTCAAATATGGCGAAATTGGTTGATGGAAAGGTACTGCGCAGAGATGATGGAAAGGTGCTAAAACCAGATGGTTGGCAACCTCCACAACTAGCACAATTCCTCCAGTGAGTTATTGAGTATCCCCCCTTAGGGATTCCATGCGCACAGCACTTGTGACCGGAGGAGGCCGAGGAATTGGCGCTGCAATTTCCAAGAAATTAGCCGAAGATGGTTACAGAGTATTACTGACATACTGTAACTCTTCCAAACCCGCAGAAATGGTTGTTGACGATATTCGTAATTCCGGAATCGATGCGGTTGCTGCAAATTGTGATGTTACAGACGCTAGAGAGGTTGCTCTTCTAGCAACTCACCCTTGGGTAATCGAAGGAATCGATGTACTGGTATTGAATCACGGAAGGTATGACAGAATAGATGCTAAGGAATTGGACCTAGACCATTTACGCCGAACNATGTCAACCAACTTTGAAGGAGCATTCCTAGTNTGGGATGCTGTCAAACCACATCTTTCCANAGAAGCCAGNATCTGTGTAATCGGTAGCCAATTAGGCACTAGAGGATCTCCACACGGAGCAGATTATTCAGCNTCTAAAGCAGCCCTTTCCATTTGGGCACGCTCTCTCGCTCAATCACTTGCACCNGAAGGAAAGAGAGTGAATGTAATCGCACCAGGGTTTGTGGACACTGANATTTTGGCTGGAGATAGTCCAGAAAAAAGAGCTAGTAGAGAAGAAGAGGTTCCACTGAAAAGAATAGGAACTCCTGAAGATATTGCAGGAGTCGTGTCGTTTTTGGTAGGCGATAAATCGTCCTACATTACAGGTGCAGTAATTCATGTCAATGGTGGATTGTACTTACCTTAGGAAGTGGAGAGAATGANTGACCCCTTCGACATCTCGAAGGCCCTAGAAGGGGCGGTGAAAGATACGCTTTCACCAGAGGCTTCTCGGTTCAAAATTCACTCGGAACACGGCACCGCAGGCGACCAAGAAAANGCAATTGAAAAATTGATTTTTCAATTGGAAAATNNGCAGGAGAGATGTGTGCTTTTAGGCGTCACAGGTTCAGGAAAAACNTTCGCAATGGCCAACATTATTGAGAGGCTGAATATTCCAACTCTTATCATTAGCCATAACAAAACTCTAGCCCGCCAACTCTACCAAGANATGGCNGGNTTNTTNCCNGAAAATGGCATCGAATATTTCGTATCGCACTATGACTACTACCAACCTGAAGCCTACCTGCCAAAGAGAGATTTGTACATCGACAAAGAGTTGTCAATCAATGAAAGAATAGAGCAAGAAAGGTTCGCAACCGTTGCAAGCCTGGTTAGCAGACCGGATTGTGTAGTAGTTTCATCCGTATCTTGCATATACGGTCTCAACGCCCCTGAAACCTTCCTATCCTACCATTGCCGTATCCACGTTGACCAAGCAATCGAGCCAATAGATTTGGTTAGAGAGCTAGTATCGCTCCAGTATGAGAGGACAAACACNGATTTGGAAAGAGGNCAAGTCCGTCTGCGAGGAGAGAACCTCGATGTTTGGATGCCGAGCCGTGATGACCCGTTGAGAATCAGATTTGGATTCGATGGCGTCGAGCACATACAGATTTGTGACCCTGTATCCTGGGAAATCCTTGACGAATTGGATGAAGCATGGATTCATCCAAAAGAGTTCTTCATGGTCTCTCCAGAAAGATTCGAAGAGGCGCTCGAGAATATTGAAACAGAATTGGATGGCAGATTTGCCGAATTGAAGAGCGAAGGCAAGGACATCGAAGCACATCGACTCCAGCAACGCACACAATACGACTTAGAGATGTTAAGAGAAGTAGGCCACTGCACCGCTGTTGAAAACTATTCAATGCACTTCGATGGAAGGAGTCATGGCGAGCGACCTTACTGTTTGCTTGACTTCTTTGCCGCTGCGGCAAAACAATTCCACGGTGATCCAAAGAAATTCCTAGTCATAATGGATGAATCACACGTGACCCTGCCTCAAGTTGGAGGAATGTATGGAGGCGATAGAAGCAGGAAATTGAATCTGATTGAGCACGGATTTAGATTGCCATCAGCTGCAGATAACCGCCCTTTGAAATTGAAAGAATTCCAAAGCTTAGTCCCTCAAATGCTGTATGTCAGCGCCACTCCTGGTGAGCGAGAATTACTGCATCTGTGCGAGGTTACTGGCCAAGATGCCCCAATTGGACTCAGGCACGTATCTGGTGGCGGTGGAGTAGAAGAGCCAGAGTATTCGAAAAAGCATCCTGATTCAGAAAGCATGTATGACATGCTACAGATGATTGAAGAGATTCCNCGCATGGAGATTAGGCCAACTGGTTTACTCGACCCTTCTATCGAAGTTAGAGGAACTGAAGGACAAGTTGCAGACCTTCTATCTGAAATCAATGCACGGATAGAAAAGGGAGAGAGAACCTTAGTGACTGTGCTTACAATCAAGTTTGCAGAAGAAGTTGCACACTACCTCAACAAGATGGGAATCAAGGCACACCACCTACATTCTGAAATCGATACAATCGAGAGAACTGAAATCCTCAACGCCCTAAGAATCGGCCACATAGATGCAATTGTAGGCATTAACCTGTTGAGAGAAGGATTAGATATTCCAGAAGTCAGCCTTGTTGCAATTTTCGATGCAGACCGTCAAGGATTCCTCCGTAATGAGAGAAGTTTGTTACAGACGATTGGAAGAGCCGCTAGAAATTCTAATGGCAAGGTAATTTTGTATGCAGATACAATGAGTCCAGCAATGACTGCCTCAATCAAACAAACACTGGAGAGAAGAGATAGACAAATGGCTCACAATGAAAAATTCGGCATCACGCCGGCTACTATCAAGAAGGCTCTTCCACAGATGGGTAGCGACATTGATGACCTCATCGCTGGAACTGCCGGCGGCAAGAGATTAGTCGGTTCCAAGGGTGGNCGAAAGGGCGGAGATTGGGCTAGCAATTTGAGAGTCGGAGCAGGCCAATGGGCACGCTCAGATTCGGTAACTAGTAACATTTCACAACCAATTGAAGAATTAAATTATTCAATTGGAGAATTAAAGGAATTGATGAACCAAGCCGCACTGGAATTATACTTCGAA
>PBXT01000005.1 GCA_002727695.1 Methanobacteriota archaeon
CCTCGACGAGGCCCTTGGAATCCTACAAAACAAAGCACGTAGAGCCATTCTTGAGAGGTTGGTTCGCGAACCACACTACCCATTACAACTGGCTAAACAGATTGGGATCTCGCAACAAGCTGTAATGAAACACCTAAGGTTGCTAGAAAATGTTGGTTTCGTTGTAAAAATGAAGGCTGCCAGCAACAAAGGTGGCCCTCCAAAAAACATCTACTCAGTACAACAAGCAATTTCCATCAGGATTGACTTGGGGCCTGACCTATTCCAATGCAATCAAAGGATTTTACCGGCAGGTGGGCCACTGAAACTATCGAATAAATTGCAAGGCGACATGGTCAACATAGCGGAACTTGTCAGCGGAAGGAAGATGATTGGCGTAGGAGAAGGAGCACANCATCTATCTGCAATATCTGAAGNAATAGAGAGGCTAGATAGAGAAAGNGATGCGNTGATTNCNTTNCANCAACAAATCAANCAANGAGTATCNACNACNGTAGATACNGACTTNGAATCNTATGAGCAGCGANTGATGGTTCACAATATCTTGGANTCTCCNGGTTCNAAATTCAATTTCAAAGAGTTNGCNCGNGAATTNAAACTNGGNGCNGAAGCCAGNGAGAAACTGATGGATGAAGTCAGNGCTCGAATGGTTAGACAACTAGCAGAAAGAAGNGGTCAATTCATTGCTGGGCCTCAAAGCATNGAGTTGCCTTGGTGGGCAGCATTGGGCATTGACCCCACTGAAAACCAGTGAGGTCAATGCCTTCAACTAACTCAGTTATCTTCTTCGTTCAGTACTGAGATCAAACTGCTTTGCTCTGCAATGCGGTTCTTTACATCAGCACGGCGCCCCTTACCTACTAGGTACAGTACACCGAACAGAGAGAAGGTTAGCAGTAGAACACCAAATGGTAGTGCCCAATCGCTGATAATTTCTCCAGCTACGTCTAGGAACGGAGAGTCACTTGATAGTTCATCGCTGACTACTCTGATGTTATCAGATTCGCTAACTTCAACGATTGAGTTCGTTGGGTCTACTACTACAACGACATCATGGGAACCTGCAGAAACCGGGTAAAGCAGGTACAATTCAATCTCTTGTGCATCCTCGCTCGCGTCCGGCGCTAATAGTGCTCCTACTGTCTGGCGCATTACCACCGAATCTTCAGGGCATCCGTTCTTTCTGATGTCCTTCAGTACCTCATCATCCGCTTCGCTGAATTCACACAGCACAACTTCGATGTTTGTAGCGTGAACGTTTCCTGTGTTCTGAAGAACGACACGAACAGGGATTGTCTTGTCGACTTCGTTGCTGGTCTCTGAAACAGATACTTCGGAGATAACCAAGTTCGGTGCACGTAGTCTTAGAGTTACAATGAATTCGTTGGTATCCAGCATATCTCCAGCCCATTCTGGGCTGTCGTCATGGTCACCATCGTTTTCCATGTTTCCAGCTGAACTNGTAACCTTCAATCCGATTAGTCTTGTATCGAGTTTAGCACCGGTTGCGATGTTAATAGTTGCAATCATCGTATGAGTGGTGTATGGGTCCATTTCTGGAAGTCTCCACTCATTGATGTCTTTCATGAACACACATACATCATCTGGGAATTCGTCTGCTGTCGATGTTGTTTCAACACACTCTGTCTCTACGATCAAATCGCTGCCGACATAGTTGACCATCTTCCAATCAACGCTCCAATCAGATAGAGCNCCCATTCCNGGTAATGTGTTCCAAATTACGTTACCAGTTGAACCATCCTTAGACGAGGTATGGTTGTGTAGAGATGGTGTGTCAGGAACATTTCCTGCGTTGGTAATGTTGACTACGAATTCAACAATTCTACCAGGTGCGCTCGTCTTNACTGCGTTATCGACCGAT
Source organism: Methanobacteriota archaeon (assembly GCA_002727695.1). The sequence goes on from PBXT01000005.1 coordinate 1,883, forward strand.
GGATCCATGCTAATTTGCATNTCATAGAACTCATTCACAGTAATCTGGAACATGATTTCGTCACGTAGTCTAGTTCTGTGTCCAGTATCGTCTGGATAATCTTCCTCACTGAATGCTTGGATAACTACTGTGTAGTCGCCTGCTGGTACTTGTGTAGGTACATTGATTGTGATATCCACAGTTTGTGATGTGTCACGGGTTAGTTCAGTCAACAGAGAGCGTGGGATGTCAATNTCCCATAGAACATCGATTCCGCTACCTGTTTCGTATACACGTCCAAGTCTCAAGTCATATCTGTCAGGGCCATTTCCTGCATTCGTAACAGTTGTTGGGATAATCCATGACTGTCCAGGATTTGAGGAGAACTCTGTGGTTTCAGCATCTGCGACTAAATCAAACACGTGTATCACATTGGTCGAAAGGATCACAGAATCTGCAACTCTTGGGTATCCTTCTAGATGAGCTTTAACCGTGACTGCAGGACCTAATCCGGCATTCGCGTTATACGGAGCACATACGGCCACTCCTACGGTGTAAGTCGTACCGACTGGCCATAACCGCGGACTATTCGGGTCCGATGGGTCTCTTGGGCCNGGNGCGTTAGAGAAGTCCATTGTTACTGTCCAATGGTCTTGTCTCCATGTATTCATGTCGACTTCATCAGGCTTAGCTTCAGGAGCGCCTGGTGTAGAGAATACTAGGTATCCCGCCTCGTAATTCTTGATGACATTCAAGTCATATTCTGCACAGGTTCCCGGCAGAATGATTTCGCTTGTATCATATATCTCGAATACAATATTTCCAATCGATCTAATCGAGACGTTAATCCATAANTCGAGTACATCGAATGTTCCTTTTTCTAAGGACTTGATTGGTTCACCTTCTGACCAGCCTTTCACATAGACGACAAATGTTCCCGGGTCTTGGCTTGTAGGTACTGAAATCTCCAAGTTCTTGGTTACAGACTGCCCAGGGTCCAGAGCAACTTGCATCGGGAAGGCCACCTGCCAACCGAATGGTAACAGCCATTCCTGTTGTCCTTCGAGACTATTTGGNTCATAGAATGCAAATGTATCGTAGACGTTACCAGTATTGGTAATCGTAATCGAGAAGATTGCGGTTTGTCCTTGTTCTACATCNGCCATACGGTGGCTAGTATCCAAGTCTATTCCGTGAACTACATCCATCAGAGTTAGTGTAAGACGCTCAGATCTGATTGCAGGATCCTTCATCGATATCGCAGTAACTACGATTTCAGCCAGTTGGTCTCCCTGTGCTTGGTAAATCGATGGCGCTCTTACTCTGAGGTACATGCGAGCCATCTCTCCGCCTTCAAGGAAGATTGGAGTGTCTGGGAAAATCGCGGTGTGGTTGTTAGAGAAATACAGATTTGCAGTCCAGTTCTCTGGCATTCCTGTCAGATTCAGGTTGTAAGTGTCCGCAACTAGGTCTTTCGGCCCAGGCGTAGTATTGTTGATTGTCAGATTGTAAATCGTCTGCTCTCCCGGTTCAATAACGTGGTAATACGTCTCTCCTTCGTCGAATTCAACATCGACTTGCCCAGTTANGACGTGAGAATAACAGATTGTCCACTGNGCTCCGTTGCTTTCATCCGAACACTTGTTGGTATCTGACCAAGCAATGTGCGCACCACTACCAAGGTCATTGGCAAACGCTGGAGGTTGTCCCAAAGATGGTTTAGACAACTGATTCGGCCCAAGCTTGAATGATGACCANGATGTTACTGCAGTTGAGTTCCACGGGTCCAGCGCGGTTTCGCCCGGTCCTGTATTCTCTGTAGAGTTCAGACGAGTGTAGAGAATTTCTTCTCCGGCACTTGCATTTCCAAAGTCAAGCCAAGCGATGTGAATGTTGTTTTGTGGGTCCGTCAAAAGTGCCGGATAAGCAGAAGTCTGGCTGCTGCCTTGTGGCATTTGTTGCCATCCTTCAACTTCAGAGATTGGAGTGTCTTCGATTCTCTTGATTGCGTAAGTTGACAATCCGTTTGGAACTCCATCCCATTCTCCTGCACCCTGTAGTCTCAGTTTGGTGTAGTAGATTTCGTATGGTACGTTCTTTTCGAAGCCATAGTCACGTCCATCCATCCAAGCGATGTGAGTGTTACCTTGCATGTCAACACCAATCGAAGGGTGGAATGAGAATGCGTCATCGATGGTTACACGTGTATCGTTTACAACGACTAAGTGCCCTTCGCTTCCACGGCCCATGTCTTCTGCATACCCGTTCCCTAGAGTAGTGTGTCCAGGGTTTCCAGGTACCCAAGATGGGTCGTTGTCCATCTTACCGTATGGGTCCAATACTGTCATGAAAATCTCACGAGAGTTGTTTGTTGAGATGTAAACCATTGCTTCTACAAGAAGTTGCATCTGGCTTGCTCCACCGGTTCCTGATGGGAACTCGTAGGTTTGTCCACCAGCATCAGTTGCGCGAACAGAGTTTCCAGGGCAGTTTCTAGTTGCGGTAGAAACAACGCCGTTTGGACATTGAGATAGGTCGCGCATGTGAGATTCAATGTTGTTAGCACCACCGTAGGATTGACCATACAATCCTACAGGAACTACGCCGGCCGCCACACAGTTGTCGTGCGCTTCGTTAATCGAAGTTGTATCATCAGCCTGCTGAGATGGGTCACCATCCTTTGGTCCTTCATCAGATACCGGCAGAACGATCTTTGTTGCGTTAGGATTCCAGCGGTGGTCTGATGCAGTTGGTGGGTTACCTGGAACGTTTCCAACTGAATCCTTCCAAGACAAGCATGCCCAGTTAGAACCAGGGCCCCAATCTTCACCAGAATATCCAGAATATGTTGCGCCATTGTAAACAGTACCCGGTAGAGTTCTCAGACCTCCGGAGTCATCGTTAGCAACCAATCCAAGAGCGGTGTTACGAGGTCCAGAGTTCTTGTTATGCTGTGCACAGTTACCAGAGCTAGCGGCACCCGGTAAGGTGTTTCCTAATCCATAGATTGTTTCGTAAACTGTCATGTTTCCTTCTTCTAGCATTGGCTTAATTCCCTTGAAGAATCCGCCAGAAGCAAAGTTTCCACCGTAAATTACTGTGCATACATCTGCCCACTCAGAGTACATAGAACCAGATGTATCTACTACGAATACCAGTTCTACCTTTCCTCCACGAGTGTCGTCCCATGCGATTTGGACGTAGTCGTTTGCATCAACTACAATGTCAGGGTGGCCCTTGTGTCCAATGATTGGAGTTAGTAATGTATCATCGAATAGAATGATTGCATTTTGCACACTGTAGTCAGGCTGCAACATCTTGTAGTAGATCTGTGGCTGCTGGAAGAACATGTCCAGAGAATCATAGTTGTCTTGCCAAACGATGTGTATGTTGCCTTTTGAGTCAACATCGATTGCTGGCCAATCACGGTTGTTAATGTGCTGAGCGACGATGTAGTCGTCAATTGCAGTTAGGGTTCCGTCGTCAGAAACCGAGCCGTCCATTGCAGTGTTGAATGGATGTAATGCAGTGTACATGATTTTGTGTTGTCCTGAGTGGTCAGCCCATACAATGTGTACGCGGTCGTTCTCGTCAATTACCATATCTGGGTGGTAGATTTTGTGAAGACCTGCGCCTGTAACTTGAGTTGCATCAATCAGCGTGTCACCACGTGGTGAAATCATTGAGTAATACAAGTGCTGATTAGAGCGACTCCAAACAACGTGAACGTTGCCTTCAGAGTCAGCAGCAACCGCTGACATGCGGTCGGATGAACCCCCGCCATCCACGACTTGAATCGCTTCAGTAATGACAACTTGCGTTGCAGCAGCTGGGGCTGCCATCATAATTCCAGATAGTGTTGAAAGCAGCATAATTGCTGCAAGGCTAATCGACTTCATTTTTTGTCCCATGTAGAAACCTTCCTAACGACACTTTTTGGTATCACTACTGGTACTTAACCGCGACCCTCTCGGGTCATACGCGATTGGTTTACGACATGTAGCTATCAAAGCCAATCAGTGGGGTCGAAATCCTCGCCAAAGGACATGGATTCATCCGCTTGGATTTCTGTCGGTTGAGGAGAAGATGGTCTCCCGACTCTCTGTCTGCCATCTTTCTTGTTTTTCCAGTCATCAACGGGCCCTGGATTTCCAGTTCCCGCCCCAAACGTGTATTTGATTTCGTGAATGACTCCTAGTTTTGCTAGCCACAAACTACGCAGATTTTGCATCATTTCGTTTTTAGTTAATCCATCAAACCATAGTGGCTCGCTGACATTGAATGCTTGTAGTGGTCCGGGTCTTTCTTTGCCCGAATGCCCGAGGTGAATTCCCCAATCAACTCCTGATGCAATCAACTGCATTCGGCACTCGTGCATCCAAGTTTTCCACTCTTCTTCATCTGTTTTCATCAAGCCTCTCATAGCTTCTTGTTGCCCTTCATCGACTCTTGTCATAGATGAAATTGCGAGTAAGTCTCTGCCCTTTGGAATGACGACTGCGAACATGTGCCCATTCTTTCCTTGAGGATATTTGACTAGCAAATGCATTTGCGCACGCGGGTCGTCCTGCTCACGTATTTCGATCCGTTCGCTGGCAAGCCATGAACGGACGAGTCTCTCTGCTTCCTCGGGCGACATATCCATTCCGAAACACTCCACTAACTTGAACCGTTCACTTTAGTAAGTCATGCAATTTTTTGATATCTGAACTTACTAAGGCGTTGCATTTCATTCTACGAATCCACTTAGTAAAATCAGATACTGCGTCCCAGCCATTAGCGAATGAGATTGCCGAAACCCAAAATATCACAATAGCTGAAACCCATAGTGTTACGATTGCTAACCCTTCTTGCCACAATTCACTACCATACATTCCAACTAAATCATATTCCAAATCAGAATTGAAAATTATCGCTAATGCTGTAATTATAGTCGCCAAAATTGGCCACCATAACATCGAGCCGAACATTCCGAAAAGCATGTGGTAGGAGGTTCTTGCATCCAACCCCTCGTCGGTACGGTCCCCAAGGTATCTGCCTAGTGCGATTTGCCAGCCCATGCTAAGAATCAATGTAGGTAAGAATAGCATAAATGGAATGAATTTCAATATATCAACTACAGCGCCAAAAGGAGAAAATCCTCTGAGGCCATCGCACTTAGAATTGATATCCCGTCCATCCAATCCAGATTCGTTCAGTTTGTCTCCAACCCTTGTAGCAATTTCTTGAACTTCTGGGGTTGCTGGTTCATTCTTGAGTCTGCGAATCTCTAGTACTTCTTCTCTCCAAGTCAACTCTGGTTTCTTTTCAATACGCCTTTGGACGTGAGCAATAACTGAATCTCGGTGAACTTCGCTGAATGTCTCACGATTGGGCGTCAGCGGCTCCAATTTCTCTTTCAAAATGTCCCTTAATCCAGTTACAACATCCGCAGGAGGTTCCATCCAGTCTCCTGCGCCTACGGTTTCAATCAATTCAGAAGGAAGTTGGTCGTGTGGTAGTTCAATTGGTTCTCCATATTCCACCCAGCAATCTGTTCTGAACAAATGCCTGGTCCTGAAATGCAATCCAATTGGAATTAGTGTTGGTATCTTCCTTCCATTCGCTTTAGCGTGGGCTGCTGCTGCTAAAACCGTTCGGAAAGGTCCAGTTTTGAGGCGGATCAGGTGGCTCTCTGAGTGGCTGGTTCCTTCAGGGAATAATGCACAACCAAATCCATGAGAGATTCCTGTTGCTAAGTTAAGCAATGAGCGCCCATTAAGGTAGCTCGCTTCTTCTTCAGAACAGCCGCCGCGCAACAATTCTGCTTTACGGACCACTGGTTGAACTGCGAATTTACGCGCCCAGAAACCTAAGATTGGGCGAGTAACCAAATCGTGGCGGCCACCGACAACGAATTTCTTTGGATGGGTTAAGAAAATCGCAATTGGGTCCATTAAACCGTTAGTGTGCCATGCTGAACACATGCTACCTCTGTCTGTAGGTACATTCTCTCCACCTGTGGTCTCGAAGGTTCTGAATTGAGAATACATTGTTCGCCTGAGCATGAAGTATCCCAATTCAGTAAAAAACGGTGAGCCGGGGTAGTTTTTGTCAAAGGTTGGAAGGGGTGCGTCGATTAGTTTGTCATACTTCATTCGAGTTGCTGATGCCGAAAGTTCGGGTAGCAAATCGCCGTGATGGTCTCTTGCGCCATCAAATCCCTTCTTCATTCAGCGGCCTCCTTTATTGCATTGCACAGATTTGCAAGTGCGGCGAAATCTGGTGGATTTGGGGGTGCAGCATTAGGGAACATAGCCGGTAAAGCTCTGCCGCCATCGCCTTGTTTGCGTGGGATAACATGAACATGAACATGAGGAATCTCTTGGCCTGCCAAAGGACCATCGTGAATTGTAACAGTAAAATCTGTTGTTCCAAAATAGTTGGATAATTTTGACTGAGTTTGCTTAACTCCGGAAAATAACTTCATCAAATCTGAATCGGATAAGTCGGCTAATCTCTGCGAGGGGTTTTCTAGCACAACCAGTGTGTGTCCTTGTGAGCGAGGGAACACATCGAGGAAGGATGCCCACCCGTCTCCTCGGCAAATAAAGTTCCCAGGGATTTCTCCAGCAAGGATTTTCTCGAAAAGAGTGGGCTCTGCCATATACATTCGAAGTACTCACACCTCAAAGTTTTGAGGGTGTTTCATTCACTAGGAGATAATACCCAGGTGCCTGATGTTCCCTTTCGAATTGCTAATGTGGAAAGGTTACCATCGATATCTATCAATGTGTGATGTAATTGCTCATCATCCTGTTCTGTGAAGTCTGTTCTTTGGTGAGTGCCGCGGCTTTCTGTTCTCGAAATTGCACTTTGAACCGTTGCCTTAGCCAACCTAATTCCCGCTTTCAATCGCAGTGCTTCAAGCAGGTTCGTGTTGTATAATCTGCCAGAGTCGTCAAGGTGTAATTTGCCTGCAGAATCTGCCAATGCATCCAATGATTCCAAAGCGGACTCGAGTCCTTGTGCGTCTCTAGAATAGCCCATGCTTGCTTGCATAACCTCCGCTAACTTGGCAAATAACGGTCCTGCTCTCTGTACTGGCCCATCTTCAGCACCTGCCATATCAAAATCTAGGTCTGCTTCTACCGCTCCAAGTGCAATTTCAAGCGCTGCTCTTCCCGTGTGTGAAGTCTTTCCAGCATGATCTGCTGCATGTTCTCCAGCAGCGGCTCCTCCTGCCATTGAATCAAGCAATCTGTTGCCTGCGATTAATCCAGCACCATGTAATCCAGAGCATGCTGAGTCGCCTGCAGCATACAATCCTGTGAACCAGCGAGACCATTTTCCAGTTACTGCACGTCCGTGTTCATCAGTAGCGATTCCACCAATGGTAGTCGCAACTCTTGGATGGATTGGTACTGTTTGTTTCTTCATATTGATTCCAAGTCTTTGGTTAACTAATTCGAAAGTTTGAGCCCACCAAACCGATGATTCACCCATGTTTCTTGCATCTAAAACAGCGTCTGAATTAGAGCCAATTGCAGTAGCTAAAGCGGTGGTATCTGCTGTTAAATCGACATCGATTGGAGTGCCGTTAGAATGGTGTAGTGTCGCTCCGTCTGCCAGTAGGCCGATTGGCAGAACAACATTCGTTCCGCTTACTGCTAATGGCGCCCATGCGACGAATTCTAAATCTCTCACTGCAAGCCCTGCTTTCATTGCTAAATCCAAACCAAGTCCTACATTGCTTCCTGTCCAGATTCCTTCATATCCGCCATCGGCGATTATTACTGATTTTGCCTGCAAAGCGTTGAGTGAGCCTGTGGTCATATCCAACGCTATAACTCCGTGAATTTGTTTACCTGAGTGGACCAGTTCTAGGGGTACTTGGTCGCCTCGGCGGACAACACCGTGCTTCATACACTGTTCTTCGAGAACTTGTTGAGTGCCTCGGACCATCGAGTCTCCGGCACCTGCCAATCTTGGTAAAGTGTGTCCCGATGCTTTTCTGACAAGTGGAATACCGTCTGCGTCTCTGCGGAAAATAACTCCCCACCGCTCCAACAAATCCACTTGGCGAGTCGCTTGAGAAACTCTGTGTGATACGATGTCTTGGTCGCACAGGAACCCGCCAGCACGGATTGTATCATCTCTGTGAGATTTAGTGGTGCTCTCTTTGAGAGGTGCTGCAATGCCATCAACTGCTGAACTGTTGCCAACTCCAAGGCTATCTGCAGACATCATCAAAGTAGATGCTCCTGCTTTTGCTGCGCTTGCTGATGCTCTGAGTGCGGCTGGTCCGTCTCCGATTACGATGATGTCCCATGCTTCCACGTGCTCCACCTCCGGTGGAGTGTGCGAAGAGTGGGCATGTGATAAGTAACGCGCATAGATTCTCCCTAAACGGAGGTTGGAGAATCCACTATTGGCAGAGAGGTTTCACCCTTCAATCGCGCTTTTAGCATACGCTTCAAACGTTGTCTGGAAATATTGCTTTCACCTACCAGTACGCGGGTTTTGATGATTCTGGAGCCGATAACATTTCCATCATCGTCGCGTAAAATGACCTGGACATTTCTGCGGCCTTTCACGTTTTCATTCCATGCAACGCCAATCCACAAAATAATTCCTTTTTCGAGATATTTTGGCATCCAATCTAGAGCGTCTTCAACAAGTGGGTCTGTGATCTTCACCGCAGATTCCGGGCCGGGGCACGAAAGCAATTCGAAACGATGTTCTTGTTTTTCAGGCATTCCACCAGGTACGATAACCTCAACCCGCAAGTGGCGGTCTTGTTCTGTTTGGTTGTTCAGGGCGATGAATAAGTGGCCCGTGCGTTTACTGCAGCGGTCTGCTAATGCTACATCCATTCGCCAAGGGTTCTCAGTAATCGATGCCGCCCCTGCCAACAAATCATTTTGTAATCTGTCGAGTAAATCGAAAACCTCGACTTGCCAAGCTCTAGCATGCGAAATTAATCTCTGAATTTTTACCCAATTGAATGGTGCTTTCTCATCGAAAAGTAAAGTTTCAATCGCCATTGGCTTGATGAATTCCTTCAGTTCATTCATCGTTTCTTCATCGTTTAAATCGCCTCGGCTATTGAGGTGTAAAAGATAGAGAAGCCTTTCTCTCGCCTGCTTATTTTCAACTCCTGGCAATAATGAATCTGGAAGTTCACTTTCCCATTTATTCCACAACAAAGAGTGATCTGGGTCGAGATGAGCATAAATCAAATCACCAAGAATTGTGTCTAATTTCATAGGATGGTGGGTTGGAGAATGCATAACCAAATATGGTAATTCATCTCCTAATTTTCTAATGGAATCGGTAGTGAAAATCGCATGGAATGAGAGAGCTAGGCTAGAAGTCAGCGTGATCAGCAAAACTAGGTTGTATGCCAGCCCATTAGGCTCTAAGCCCGCTGCAAGAATTAACAAAAATATCGAAATTGCTGCCAGAATTGTAGCAGTGGCATTGTGTAGTCGAACATCATTCAGGCCGGCTTTTATCCTGTCCATTCCAGGTTCAGCCATCATATCTCTGCGAAGTCCATCGACTATCGCTTCCTCTTTCCATAGGGATGAGCGAAGAGTAAGCGCAGTCATTCCTCGCTCCGCGGCAATAAACGATGGTGCTATCGAAATTGCAAGCAAGGGTATCCAAAGTAAAATCATCAGTGTTGGTTTAGCGAGTGGATGAAATGGAGCAACGACTCCCGCAAGAGCGGTTAGTGCCATCAGTAAACCAACAGCTCTACGTGTTATCAGTAAAGATGGCCGGCAAGCCAATTTTCCATATTTCACTCGATGCCTTTCGGCTAATTTGTATTCGGCTAGAGAGACTGAAAGTGAATCTTCACTACGGTCGAAATCCTTGCTATATGGATTAGGCAAAGTGGATTCTTTGCCGGGAATCACTTTCTTCAATGGAGATTCCTCAGCCATGTCACTGGCACTCCACACATTGGTATGTCATTTTTGGAAGATATTTTGCAGCGATAGGTTGTTGAAAGGGTTCCTCGCCCCTCCGCATGGACACGTGGCCCAGCTGGATAAGGCGGTGGCCTCCTAAGCCACAGATCGCGGGTTCGAATCCTGCCGTGTCCGCCTACACTGATTGTGTTGCAGCGATTTCCTTTACACGGTGAAGGAATTCTTCTAATTGCACCCTTCCATGCATTGAGGTTTGTAATTTCACATCGCAATCTGCTAATGCCTCCAATAGGTAGCAAAGCATGTTCTCATCCAATAATAATCGACCCGTTGTTAGCAAGCGGTGTAGGTGCATCACAACATCTTCGGCTTCTAATGCGTGTTCTTTCATTAAATCATCAAGAGCGCCTAGCGCTCCTTTCAAAACACGCTTATTTCGGCCTCCTTGCTTTTCCCAACGCCAATCGTGAACTCTTCCTCTGAGTGCCTCTTCGAACACTCTTTGCACTCCAACAATAGTTGTAGCAGTAACCACATTCTGCAAATTTTTCCTGTCGTGAAGATTCTTTCTTCGTGCGAGCAATTCCAGCAAGAATACCGCTCTGCGAAGATTGCCGTTTGATACGTGTGCTATGTCGCCAAGAATGCCCCGCACTGGTGCTAAATTCTCTTTGTCTGCAATTTCCTCAAGGCGTTGAGTGATGATTTTGTTCGACGCGAAAGGGATTCTAATTTGCTTGGACCTAGAGCGTAATGCATCAATGATTCGTGAAGGAGACCTTGCAGTAAAAATAAAGCGAGAAGTGGAGGATGTTGATTCCATCATTCTGCGCAAATATGGTTGTCTTGTCGGACCTAAATGGTCAGCATCCTCGATGATAATCAGACGCGAAACATAACTTTCTCCGCTTGTATTGAGTTCTCGGTTTTCCTTTCCGGCAGGAGGGGCGTCTCCTTCTGCTGCTTGAGTTAGGTTTGCATCGAATGAATCTAGTGAAGAGCGCCCGGCAAGTGTGTCTGATGATGATGTTCCCTCGGGGCGTAAAAACTCCTCAAATTTTTTCATGGCACCTGCGCTTTTGGCTAAATCTCTTGCTTGTAGTACATGTGTTGTTGATTTCCAGGAAGGGCCCAGGATTTGTCTGGCCACCAATCTCCAAGCCGCCGTCTTGCCGACTCCGGCTGGACCGGCCAAAATGAGATGAGGGGGGTTGGCTTGAACTGAAACTCTCTCGAGGTTTTCTCGAATGGGCTCGCTCATAGCCAGCTCGTCGAAGCGACGAGGCGCGTATGACTCAAGCCAAGATGCCATCAACAAGAATGTTAGCGAATGGGTCTTTCAACCCCTCGGTGAAATATATTCACTCTGCGTCTAGGATTTTGTGTCCAGTTCTTCGCAATTTGATGAAAATGCGGGTTCCACAATGCTTGCATGTCATTGCAGGTTGCCACTTTCCTTCACGGTCACGAGTGAAACTCTGAATTGTACCACAATTTGCGCACTTGTAGTCTACAGTAAGGTCAGCCATGGCGTTCACGCTCATCTGCGCGACCGGCCTCTCCTCTTTGAAGGTGTCCTTTGTCACAAGCAATGTTCATGGGCGTAACATGGTACGTTAATGGTATGGCAGAGGGCAAACTAGTCATCGATGTTGTTGACAATGGAGGCCAATGGACTCATCGTGAATGGAGGATGTTGAGATACCTCGGCGTAGATACCCAGATCATCGAAAATACTACTCCGATTGAAGACCTTAGGGAACTCGATGGGTTGATTTTGTCCGGAGGGGCTGCCAGGATTGGATTGTCTGGAGAATTAGGAAATTGTGCAGCATTCCTTGAATTAGATATCCCAATTTTGGGAATTTGTGCTGGGCATCAATTCATGGCAAGGCACTATGGCGGAGATGCAAGAGAGTCGCCAGAGCCTGAATATGGAGCAATGAGCATAGAGCTGGTTAACGACGGGGGCGCGATTTTTGCTAATACTGCACAAACTCAAACCGTCTGGGAAAGTCACAATGACGAAGTTCATGTTGTTCCAGACGGTTTCTTCATCACAGCTTCTTCTGATTCGTGTAAGGTCCAAGGTATGGAAAATGAAGAAGGTACTAGATTCGGATTACAATTTCATCCAGAGGTTAACGATTCTGAGTTTGGAAAAGAGATGTTCGAAAACTTCGTAGAAGTCTGTCGAAATGCCAAATCAGCCTAGCCCCACTCGCGATACAAGAGTACCAATATGGACGTATTCGAGCATAAGGGAAACCATTGATTTTATTCCATTTGAATAATTCACCAGAAACGTAGTTTCCCGAACAAATCATTCTTCCTCAAGAGCAGAATTATATTCGTCTTCTAATTGTTTAACAATGCGTTCATCTAGACCGAATGTGGAGGCTACAGTATCCAGTATTTTCCTTTCTTCAGCAGTGATAATTAGATCTTCCATTGCTGTAGCATATGCGTCTAGATATGCCAATTCTTCAGGTGTATGGGTAGAAGGTATGAAGCGATTAGATGCTTTGTCTAAAATTACCAAAATAGGTTTCCTTACAACAAGCAGGGATAAACCGACAAAGACTCCTCCGGCAGCCCCATATCCAATTACACTCTCCATTAGTTCACTTCCAACAATGAAGGAAATTACACCCAGACCAGTAAATACTGCTGTTGTGAATGTCTTCCGAAGGTTGTTGTCTATTCCAAATACTGTATCCTTCAAGGTTGCGTGGACGAACATCATCGCTTCAAAAGCAATTGCTGCTGGTGTTAAAGTAAGGGAGAATATCCACGCAAAGAATAACAGTCGTTCTGTGAAATTAGGGTCTCCATATCTCCAAAGAGTTTCATCAACGAATGTCACCTGGCCTCCATTTACCACTGAGATTAGTACCAGCAGTCCAAGCCAGAACAAAAGCAGAATCACTTTTCCTAAAAATCCAATGTAAAGGGACCTTGAAGTGAGGCTTTTACTAAAGTCTGGGTTGTCGCCTTCCTGATATGATCTTATTGAAGAACGTATGAAAAATAAGGCGAGTAATGAGACAAGAGGCGAACCTAAAGCGATGGCCCATAAACCAGGAGGTTGTGTCGTCACCGTTGCTTCGTAGCTTGCAGTACAATCTCCAGTGTCCTTGAAATCATCCTCGATGCTTTGCTTCCATTCATCATCTTCACCAAACCAACGATCTGTTGTTGGCTCTTTACCCTCTTCACAAACGACCCATGTTGCGTCTGAAACATAGAATTCAGGCACTGTTCTAATCAACAACCAGATTGTAATTCCTAGAACAGGAGCAATATACCACGCATGCTTTTTGAATGAAGGCTTGTGCATAAAACTGAGACGATTTAATCGATAGTAAATCGGTATACATAGATACATAATTATGGCTGTAATATGTGCTGTGAAAAACACATCAATAGTCCAATGCCACAATATATCTTGGAGCCATTCATATCTTCTAATGTAAGGCGTGACTTGCGATACTATGAATGTGGCCTTTATGCCTTCACATACAAGTAGAACGGCCATAAATTTGTTTTCAAATCCTTTTGCTTTAGCACGCCAAACTAAAGCTGCCAAGCCTATGCAGTAAAGCAGTATTAGGAGGGAGCTGAAAGAAATGATCATCCTGAATCCAAAGAGATTATCTGCACTGAAAGCGCCGATATAATACTCTTGGGCGGTTCTCATGACTAAAAGAAATGTAGGGCATTTAATTGATTTTGGGGTGTTTAAATCCCCAAAAACCAGTTAGTAACTTTCGCGGAACTATTTTCGAAAGAGGCTCCTATGTAATGCGGGCGTTGTATAGAGTAGCGTCTTAAGTGGCTTCCAAAAAATAAATTTTTTGTCATTAGGACATTCCATCTCTTATGAAATTCAAAATCTGATTATAAGTAGAGTCGCTTTGGTATGGGGGGTTATGTCCTGCGGTTTGGCTGTGAACTTCCAAACATTGCGAGAACTTTGCTGCTAGTGCTGGAGCCAAGTCTTTGAATCCGTCATCATTTTCTCCTGAAAACACCATTGCAGGAATTGAAAATGGTGCAGCTTCATCGATTGTGTCAATCAATCCCTCGTGGGTTGTTGGCAGATAACCATTGTACATCATCACTCTGTTGAACGTATTTTCTGTGTTTGCAAGATAAACAGGTATCATCGCTGCCCCTTGTGAATATCCAAGGATTGCATAGAATGGTCCCTGTTCCTCAACTATCTGGTCAAGATAATCTATTGATGCGTCTGCCCAATCTCGATCGGTTGTTGGCTCTCCTTTTCCACCTGGTGGATCTCTAATCCAAACGTTATTGTTTTCAGGTGTGCTAGCAAAAACAAATTCAAATTCGCTCAATGAATTCATCAGATCCTGAATACCCTGCATATTCCTCAAACCATTTGCGGTCTGCCCTCCACCGTGCAGTGCTAGAATCTTCAGTGGGCCCGCTTGTTCTTGCGAACAGCCTACTGCGTTAACTTCTGTATTTGGCGGAGTATTGGGACATGTGTCAATATCGTTTGTTACTCCATCCTCGTCATCATCCTTTTTAGAATCAGAGCATCCTGATGAATCTACAACCTCGCCTGCAGGAGTGTTTGGACAATTGTCTACGTTGTTTGTTATGCCATCTAAATCATCATCCTTCTGACTATTTGAACATCCATAATAATCAACTGATTCACCAGACGGAGTTGAAGGACATTGGTCTCTGTCATTCATTACATTATCACCGTCATCATCAGTTTCAGAGTCAGAGCATCCAGTCGAATAAACCGGCTCACCTTCAGGTGTTGAGGGACATTCGTCCACATCATCAAGAACTGCATCATTATCGCCATCACCCACTGGTTCAGGAGGCATAGGTAAGATCACATATGCTGCATATTGGGAGCTCTGAAACATTCCACACTCAGTTATCAAAATACCTTCAGTATTGTGAGTGGATGTGTCAAATGTCATGTTGTACATGCCTAAATCCCCAGTGAAGACTCCATCCACGTGGTAAGCCGAACTCTGGTCTTTTGGCCTGTATTCTATTTCACATGTCTCTGGAAATTCATGAATTACATAACCACTTATTGTGCCAGTGGTTTCATTTTCTGTAGGGGCATCCCATTTGAAATTAAAAATCGGTTCACTTTCTACAGGTTTGGTTATCTCAAGAGATGCTTTCTTGGATTCGCTATTCTGACCTTGTCCGTCAGTAGCAGATATGTCAAGAATCCAATAGCCTGGATCCGACAATTGGGTTTCCACTATCCAGTATCCATCTGCATTTACCGATAAATCATAACTTTCTACAGTTTCAAAATCCTCATCAAGAACTACGACATTTACAGTTGACATTTCAGGTGTTTCATCGTAAACGAAACCATCCGCTGTTGCATTATTGCTATCCCACCTGTGAGTAAACTCAGAATCAACTAGAAGCTTTGGTGGATTGTCTACAACCTCAACTTCTTCTTGCTTGACTTCTTCAACTACCACTGTGTCATCATTCATATTGTTATCAACAACCAGAACAACTGCCCCTGAACTCGCCATTAGAAAAACAACAAGCAAACTCATGCCTAGCGTCTTGCTATCCATGATTAATTACAGATTACCATTTGTTATAATGATGAGTGTTAACTGATTTCAAATTATCAAGACCGTGTTCGTCGAATAGAGTAGATGGACTAAATCTAAACCCTTGTGTTGGAGATAAATGCGAAGGGTAGCGTCTGTATTGACCCACTGAATCCCCTTTGTATCGGAA
>PBXT01000006.1 GCA_002727695.1 Methanobacteriota archaeon
AGGATGCATCAAAGAAGTACTAACCGGGTCAGCATGGATTCTCGCCATCAGGGTTCACCGTTGTAACCTGCTACAATCCATGAGGCTTGAAGGTAGCGTTTGTTTCTAGCATTAAATTGAATCATATAATGCCTTGAAAGAGTCTAATGTTCCCTGCCAAATTGAATAGAAAATATCCTTGATTAATGTCAGGGTTCCACCTGTTCCAGAAAGACGTGCTCCGTTGATAATTACCCCAATAACACTCAACTCGTGAACCAGTACTCCAATCGCTAAGCTCTCGTTAACTCCTGCAAGAACCAGATACACTAGGAATAGAGTTACTGCCAATGAATAGTAGATGTTCCAAATTAGAATAGAATGTGTTCTCTTTGCTAAGGATACCAAATCAGAGATGAGTCTCGGATCATCCCCCGGAATGAGAACATCTGCTGCTTCGAGATTCGCAGATTCGCCCGTTCCAATTGCGATTCCGACATCTGCTGCTGCCATAGCAGCNGCATCGTTGAANCCATCTCCTACCATCATTGTGATATGGGTTTCAGACCTNTTNTGNACCCAATTGACCTTGCCTTCNGGAGTCATTTCNCCNCTAGCNGCATTTTCATCGACACCTATNCTTCTTGCNAGTGCNTTNACAGCGTCTTGNTTATCNCCNGAGAGAATTTCNACNTTNACTCCCTTNGCATACAANGCNCTNACCAATTCATCAGTACCNTCTCTCAAGTCATCGTGNACNAANGTGAANAGNGCNACNTGCTTTCCATCTTTCATCAAAACGCTAGCGCCATGCCCTTCTTTCAACGCATTTTCTAAGGATTTGAGCAATGCTCCAGTGACCATTGATTTCTCTGCTCTAACCAATGCTACTTCATCGCCTTTCAACTTAGCAGAGATACCATTTTTGACATCAGAAATCTCGGTTAACTCAAGTGGTTGGATTGATTCATCTTCTGCTAATGCAATTACTGCCTGAGCATATGGATGATTGGACGACGCTTCAAGGCCTGCTGCTAAGGCAATGGCCATCTCTCTGCGCCTACCTCTTGAGAGAGTTACACTTCCAATTTTTGGCTTACCTGAAGTTAGTGTTCCAGTTTTATCGAGCAAAACCAAATTGACTTTTGATAATGATTCCATCACGTCGCCGCCTCTGGCTATTGCTCCAGATTTTGAGGCCAGCGAAAGACTTGCTGCATGCGGAACAGGAGATGCCAATAGCAGAGCACAGGGACAAGCTACGACCCATAACAATAGGATGATTTTCCAAGGCGCTTCTGGGATCATCAGCCAAGCTAAAGGCGCACCAATCAAAACAAGTGGCACCCAAACCGAAGTGAAATGTTGCAAAGCGCCCTGCAATCGAGTTGGTTTGTCTTTGTAGATGTGGACTTTCTCAATCAGTCCTGACAGGCGAGTGTCTTCCCCTACTGCAGTTACTTCAATGGTAACAGGACCTCGAGAAAGAGTAAGACCAGCCTGTAACTCATCTCCTACTGCAACATCTACAGGTACTGACTCTCCGGTCAGAGGAGCCTTGTTGACAGAACCGGTCCCAGAGATTACGTTACCATCTGCAGGAATCAACTCACCACTCCTAATTTCTAGATGGTCTCCTCGCATTACCAATCCGATTGGAATTTCTTCTACGGCATCTGTATTCTTGGCAATTGGAGCCATAAAGCTGGAAGATGATACAACCTCCATCGACGTGATTGCGAAACTACCGAAGCCCTTCTTCGGAACTCTTCTTGCAGTACGAGGTAGGCGGTCTAGTCCTCCTTGCATTGCCTCTCTTGCCTTCACAAGGGCCTCATTCTCCATGTGCTCTGTCCACGATACTAAAATCAAAACCAGAAGTGCTTCTTCCCATGCTTGTAGATAAGATGCTCCAATAACTGCTAAAGATGTCAAAACTTGGAAACCAAACTGCCTATTTTTAACAGAAGCAATTGCCTTGGAGAACATCTTTATTCCTCCAAGAGATACACCGATGATTCCAATTGCACCAATTACCCAAGGATTTTCTGTGATCAACATTTCAGTTACTACCAATATGATAAACATTACAAATGCTATTCCTGAACCAATCATCCTCCACTGACCAGGAGTTACGGTGTTGATTTTCTCTGGAATAAGTTTGAAGTCGCCTCCAATCACGCTTTTCAGAGATTCATCCATCGCTATCTGCATCTCTTTAGCCAGATTTGGAACTGTTTGAATTTTGATGTTACTATCTCGGTCTATTTCACACTCCAATATACCTGGTTGGCGCCTAAATATCCTAGGAAGTGCTTTTACAGGAACTGAATGCCTTGCTGCAATAGCACTTGAATTCACTCCTGAGATTTGCATGAATGGTACGTCAGGGGGGTTACCCAGTGAGCGTAAAACAGCAGATGCTTCTGAAAGATTGCCCTTTTCAAAATCCAAATCAACTGTTACGGTTCCATCAGTGGCGCTTACCAATGAAGTGTTGACATGCTCAAGGCGATTTAGAGCACTCATAGCCTCGGCAGCACAGTGTGGACAATCCATATCTTGAATTGGCCAAGAAATACTTTGTTTGCCGCTATACTCAGCAACAACTTGCATGTCTAAGGACTCTGTGTCTTCTGGAATTATACTATCAAATAGCGGTTTCAAAGTCTTAGAGAGTGGTTTGCGTGCCTTGCGCTGCTTGACCTCCGGCATAGGAGATGTCAAGTCCTCAAGGGACAGGAATTCTTCGCCGTCTTCCTGCACAATTTTCCCTGAGAAACCATTGGTAAATAACCCTACTATCGCAAGCGTATTGAAGAACACCCACTAGGGCAAGTCATGCAGTGGATTCCTAATGGGTGGAGGCCTAAGGCCATTGCAGTTGATATTGATGGCACAATTACTGACTACAACAAGAAATTACACTTGGAAGCAATCGAATCACTCAGACTTCTAGAAGAGTCTGGGATACCCGTCATTCTTGCAACAGGAAATGTTCGAGCGATTACATATGGGTTATCGAGATTCATTGGAGCAAGTGGGCCAATGGTCTGTGAAAATGGTGGCGTAGTTTGGCATCCAAGTTGGGATGAGCCAATCGTGAGAGCTGATGGCGCTAGAGCAAGAAAATGTGCTCAAGATATGGCCTTGGAACTAGATATAGACCCCGAGGGAATAACCACAAATGCATGGCGAGAGTCTGAGTGGTGCCTATTCAAGGATGAAGACCTCGATGCGGTAAACAACTGGGTTTCTAATTCTGAATATTCTGACCTAGCCGTGGTAAAAACCGGCTTCGCAATTCACCTAATGGAACCCCACCTTTCGAAAGGAGAAGGGCTCAAAGTAGCACTGGAGAAGATGGGTTTGACGCCAGAAGAAGTTCTTGCCGTGGGGGATGCTCCTAACGATATCCCAATGTTCCAATTAGTAGGACACTCCGTTGCTGTAGGGGGATGTTTCGACTCTCTAGCTGCAGTTGCGAAGGTGATTTCGCCCTACCCTCACGGTGACACATTCAAGCCATTAGTGGATGCAATCCTAAGCGGGGATTAAGCGATTTAGAACAAGTGCCGGAGGTAGGATTTGAACCTACGAAGCATTTCGCAGCGCATCTTGAGTGCGCCCCCTTTGACCACTCGGGTACTCCGGCTTGAGTCGGGCGCAGAGTTCATCAAACATCATTCTTCCTCATCGAAAAAGAACTGATTTTTCCTACGNGAATTGGCAATAAACAGCAATATTCCAGCGATGAAAACTGACAAAATCGACAGACCGAGAAGGGTTGCTTGTGAATTAGCATCATCATCGGTCCTGACTTGAACATTTGAAATTGGTACCGGAGTCAAATCTTGGCCGTCCAATCGTAATTGCAATCCAAGTTCTCCCTCCTGCCAGGCTTCAACTTCGAAAGTGTGAACAAAATCCATGTTCACAAGTAGAGTGAAATTGACNCTTTCCAATTCTTTNCCGTTNCCGTCNATCAGCGTCAGGTTTGATTGCCCATCTAGCAAACCAATATTCTGAATNTTACATTGTATAGTTATGATATCTCCAACATCTGGCCTGTAAGGAGTGGTGACTATATCTTCTAATTCTGGCTCGTAAGCGATCCAGCGAATGACTGTCTCAATCGGCTCAACATTACTGGTTCCAACACCAATAATCGGGCGGCCTGAAGCATCTGAACCTTCGAACCAGACCATCAAGAAATCTCCTTTTTGAAGANCTGAAGAGGTATTCATATCGATTACAGATGAGTACAAATTAGACCTAACACTTTGGAATTCAACCGGAATAATTGCAGTTCCTTGCGAATTCTCTACTATTCTTCCTTGACGTACGTAATTCCAATTCATCACTAGAGGTTCGGAATTCAGCCCGTGGTCGTCGGTCATTGTGACCTTAATTTGTACCTCGTCTAATTCATCAGAATCAATTGTTACCAAGTGGCCACTTGACACTACTATCGCTGGAGATGTGTCGTCGATTACTATGTCTATGTCATCTCCAGTTGTTGTGTGATTATACACACTACTGAGTCCAACTAACACTTTGATTTGTGACCCATACAATGCTGAATCNAAGACAACCCTANCGATTGAGGTACCATCGCTATTGAGAGAATTGGTCGACTGAGTAGAACCATTATTTCCGATTAAATCCATTGTATATGTAGTGCTAAACGGCAGATTCTCTGCCGGAATATCATAGCCCATATGGAAAGCTGTAACCTCTATGTCAACGATGTCTTGGCCATGAATGTATGCGACCCTGTCAATGAATTCACCGAGAGGTGCTACCTTGTCAACAACATCTACAATTCGTAATTCAATACCGCTATGTATCGACCATGATTGAACGGTTATCGATGTGAACAACGCATCCAATGGGGCGTTTTCATCCCACAAACTCAGAGACGGAATGTTTGTGATTCCTGCTAGTTCTTCATCCAAGTCCCATCTCAATTCAAAGTCAAAGTAAACATCCCANGTGTTTGCTTGCCATCTTTGTTCTGCTTGAATTGTTGGNGGTTTGATGAAACATCCTACATCGTGANCAACTTCTCCACTCCAAGGCGTCCATTCTATCCAGCATTTACCTTCATCTTTGGATAGTACTACTCTCATCATGTCGATGGATTCAATTCCGTTTTCATCTGAAACTGTGAAGTTGAATCTGTGAGTATTTCCTGGCAGTAATTTTTCATCAATCTTGTCTAGACCNATNGATTCTCCATTTATCCATGTTGANTANCTAGGCTGAACATGTATTCTAGCATACGGCTGTTCGGCGTCTCCCCCTCCAATAACAGGGTTACCCGCCAAGTCAGTGCCAGAGATGTACACGTCAAGCCAGCCTGTTTCTTCGGAAGGCAGTGGAACGCTAGACTCATCGATTAATGGTAAATCGATTACCGCGTATGTGTCACCGATTGGAGTTAGGAAATCTATGGATTCCCATCCTCTTCCACTCCTGTTGTAGAATAATTCCATCTTCGACGGAAGACCGTTGTCATCTGAGATTTCTAGTTGCAAAGGAATATCTTGCCCGGGNTGCCATACGTGACCATCTGCAATTTGATTGCCTCCNGGTGCATCGATTTTTAGGGAGATTACTTGCGAATTATT
>PBXT01000007.1 GCA_002727695.1 Methanobacteriota archaeon
TACACTGACGGTTCTTTCGATGATTGGCACACAATAGAGAGAAACTAGCACCACGATTACCTGCAAANGGTTCNACACACATGCTAGATTGNCCNATCATGTCNACCANTGANATTTTTTCATGTTNGCTGATGTCGTTTATNTTTCGAACAGTNTCTACGACAATTTTGTGNTGACTTTGTCGAGGNGTGAGGAACATNACNGTCTTTCTTTNTGGNCCNGAGTTNGCAAATTCNAGNGCNGCAGCNAANGCGGCNGCNGTTTTACCGATTCCAGTTGGNGCNCTNGCNAGNTGTGCNCCNCCNTTTTGCANNGTTTCTAGGCAGGANGAAATCATCTCTGTTTGCCCTTCCCTAGGATTGGGATGAGCAAGCCAAGATAGTCCGGCCTGTTCACGCATGACTGTATGCCTTCGCCGAAGGTATTTGAGGTTGAGCCTATTCAAGTCGCGGTTGCACCGTTTGAGTAANTTGCACCCAGATGTGGGGTCTGGGTGCGTGTGGAACTAACCCTGCTCAACAAGCAGGGTCGGAATCGGAGTCCCCCCGGTNTNCATCCGGGGGGACGTGTGTTGGGTTGCCAGTTTGTGCTAANTTAGCACGTAGACGCAGTGCAGCGAAACAAATGTTGACTGGCATATCAACATCAGTTCGGAAGGTGGAAGGATCATTGTTTCCAATTTCGTCCTCCCATCGCATTTTCCCATCCCCTCCATTATGTGGCTCTCACCCTGTTTTCACTCAGTGAACTCCTTGCGTCCTACAGTCTTGCTGCGGGCTACTTCTAGCCCTTCAGCGAGAATTTCATTCAGTTGTGCTTCCTCTTGGATCATCTTTCGCACATAGTCTTGCAATCCTTGTGAAGCTGCTTGTTGGTGACTAATGCCATGTAACTCATACAGGTCNCCCAGGATGCTCTTCATCGAGCGTCCTACAGGAATTGTGATTGTGTCCATATCAGGTANAAGAGGTTGATCTTCCAAGAAAGAACGGATTGCTGCACGGATGACATCGCTTCGATTTCTAGCGCCATCAAGACCGATTCGTGCATCGAGAAGAGCGACCTCTTCATCGGTAATTCGCAGCGAAATCAGAGTGTTTGGTGTGGTCATCGGCTCTCCCTCGTAATTAATCGACAGGAGAGGGGGTATATAAATTGTATTACATATGATGACAATTTGACATACATGCGATGACAAAGGCTCCGAGTATTTAGNCATATTCAAATNTAGTACCAGAGACGAAACTCCATGGTCGACCGTTTCCGATTCTTACGTCAACTTGGGATTCCNGGAAGCGCTGCTANCGTGCTGTCTGAACTTTCTGANGGCAAAAAATCAACATTNGAAATGTCGAAGAATTCAGGTTTGTCAAAAAGTGCTATTCTAACTGGATTAAATTACTGGCAAAAGTTCGGTGTGGCATCAAGGTGTAATACAAACCATTGGCAAATCCATGAAGTTCAGCATGTGCACGAAATGCTTGCTATACTAAAGAAAGAAGAAAATCAGTTGATTTCATCTATCGCTAAGGTTGACAAAATTATTGTTGACGAAAAACGGTAATCCTCAAACAGTAGGAACAAACAGCGACCATTATGGCACTAACCGCTAGCCGTGGATTGTATTTGTATCTTGAAGTTCTAAGAACTGCATTGGATGATGACATCCTTACAGATGATGAGGCTTCAATTCTGAAGGTTCTAGCTGTAGCATTGGGAATTCACCCTTCAAATGTTGGCGATGCATTGGATATTGCTAGGGGAGTTGACCCTTCTCCAATTTCAGAAACTGACAATTTTAGTCAACACCAGGTCGGTGATGTCACTACGTATCAATCAGCATTAGTCGCAGCACTTGATGATGAAATTATCACTGAAGATGAATGGGCAATGCTGGAGAGTCTGAGGAATCTGTTTGGCATACAACCAGATCAGCACGCTTTGATTGAAGAAGCGATCAGGTCCATGTCTGAATCAGATGAAAATGGTGAGCGCAGACTTGAGCGTCTGGAAAGGTTCAACACGGTCTGTCCGTATGTCTGAGTTACTCTAGTCGTGGCAACGCTTGTAAAGGGTCTTTAATTGGGCCGGCTAACACAAGTTGTGTTTTTAGGTGTTATAATGAGCGTTGTTCATGATATATTTGAGAAAGTAAAGAGTCGAGATCCAGATCAACCAGAATTTCATCAAGCAGTATGGGAAGTTTTGGAATCCCTAGAACCTGTTTTAGAGCGACATCCTGAGTTCGTTGAGGCAGGAATCGTTGAGAGAATAGTTGAGCCTGAGAGACTGATACATTTCCGTGTGCCATGGGTGGATGACAACGGAGTTACACATACTAACCGTGGTTTCCGTATTCAATTCAACNGTGCAATTGGCCCTTACAAGGGTGGACTAAGATTCCATCCATCAGTTAACGCATCAATTCTGAAGTTCTTAGCTTTCGAGCAGGTATTCAAGAACAGCCTAACTACTCTACCTATGGGCGGAGGAAAGGGTGGTTCTGACTTCAACCCTAAGGGTAAGTCAGATGCTGAAGTCATGAGGTTCTGCCAATCATTCATGATGGAATTGTGGAGACACATTGGTCACAACTGTGACGTTCCTGCTGGAGATATCGGTGTCGGTGGAAGAGAAATTGGTTACATGTTTGGAATGTACAAGAAACTACAGAACGATTTCCAGGCTGGTGTTCTAACTGGCAAGGGCCTTTCATATGGTGGTTCACTAATTCGNCCTGAAGCAACCGGATATGGTCTAGTTTACTTTGCACGCGAGATGCTTGGTGCACAAGGTAAGTCCTTCGAAGGCGCAACGGTTTCAATCAGTGGAAGTGGCAATGTAGCACAATTCGCTTGTGAGAAGGTACTCGACCTTGGTGGAAAGCCAGTAACAATGTCTGATTCCTCTGGNTGGATTCACGACCCTGCAGGAATCGATAGAGAGAAACTTGCTTGGATTATGGATCTGAAGAACAACCGCCGTGGAAGAATCAGCGAATACGCTGCACATTATGACGGTGTAACGTTCACAGAGTCTGCACCAGAACCTGCACTAAATGGTCTATGGGGTGTTAATGTCGATGTTGCTCTTCCATGTGCAACTCAGAATGAATTGAATGGCGAAGAAGCAAAGATGTTGGTCGCTAACAAAGTAATCGCAGTTGCTGAAGGCGCTAACATGCCATGTACTCCTGAAGCAGTTGCAGTCTTCCAAGAGGGTGGAGTTCTCTTTGCACCAGGAAAGGCAAGCAATGCAGGTGGTGTAGCAACTTCTGGTCTTGAGATGAGCCAGAACTCACTGCGCCTANCATGGACTCGTGAAGAAGTCGACAAGAGACTTGATGACATCATGGTNTCAATCCACGAGCAGGCATACTCAACCGCAAAGGAGTATGGCCGAGATGGAGANTATGTATTCGGAGCTAATGTAGCGGGCTTCCTCAAGGTTGCTGAAGCAATGATGGCTCAAGGCGTAATCTGATTTTGGAAACAGAATCTCGAAAAGATCTGCCCAACTTCAACCGAGCTAATTGCTAGATAGTTTTGAACTATAATCAGTTCTTACTTCACGAAGGAAATCATATTGCTGTTGGAGCTACATGTCCGTCTTTCTTGTCGTCAGGCTTNCGAACTCTAGACCAAACTCCACCCATCAGTTCTTCGTGGTGNTTTGCACAATAATGGAATCGACGATATGCTTCACGGAAAGAGTAAGCCTTCTTTCCTGTGGCAACTAGGTATCCTTCTGGAGAAAGTCGAGAAATGATTTCTCCGACTGCTCCACAACCTGGATAATCACAAACCGCCTCTTCTCCCATGAAATCACCTAATCTCTCGCCCTGCTTTAATGATTGTAATTTTTTAGTCCTCTTCTTCNGTTTCAGGAGGGGTAATTACCAAAAGAGGAACATTTGCTTCGATTGATTGTCCTTCCTCACAATGAATCTCCGTAACAGTTCCTCCTACTGGAGCCTGGATCTCGTTTTGCATTTTCATCGCTTCAAGAATCATTACCACTTGCCCTTCTTGGACTTNGTCTCCTAAGGAGACCTCGACAGTCACGACCTTTCCAGGAATATTTGCACTAACTTTGCCAGATTTCTTTGATTTGCCACCGCTAGACCTTCTCTGCTTGGGAGCAGGTCCTGCATCTGGGACTTTGATTTCGAAGGTTTGACCTCCAACAGTTGCAGTCCAACTTTCACCGTCTTGTTCAAGTTCAACTTCGAACTCTTCACCATTAACTATCACTTTACGAATATCACCCATTTGTTCACCTCCACGGGGAGCGCGAGCTCCTCTGATGCATGAGAGAAGACATTCCCATATTCATCCTGCGATGGTCTTGAGCCCATGCTTCACCTAGNTTTCTGCCAGATTGTGATGGGTCATCACGNCTGGATGATGCAGCCAATACTGCTGCTATTGCAGCCATTCGAAGTGTTTCAATTTCAGCCATAATATCACTCACAATGGTATATTGCCATGCTTTCTAGCAGGTCGCATTTCTTCTTTGTCAAGTAGCATGCCNAGTGCTTTGCATAATCTTTCACGAGTCTGATTTGGCTCGATTACGTCATCGAGATATCCAAGTGCTGCAGCCTTGTACGGGTTAGCAAATTTCTCTTCGAAATCTTCGATTAATCTACCTCTTTCCCCTTCAGGGTCACGTGCGTTTTGCAATCTTCTTCTATGGATAATTTGCACTGCACCTTCTGCGCCCATTACTGCCAACTCTGCACTTGGCCAAGCAACATTGTAGTCCCCTCTAATGTGTTTAGAAGACATAACATCGTATGCTCCTCCATACGCCTTCCTTAAGATAACCGTTAGTTTTGGAACAGTTGCTTCAGCATAAGCATACAGTAGTTTGGCGCCGTGGCGAATAATTCCACCCCATTCTTGATTTGTTCCCGGCAAGAACCCTGGTACATCTTCAAGTGTGATTAGTGGAATATTGAAGGCATCACAGAACCTTACGAATCTCGCAGCCTTGTCACTAGCATCAATGTCCAAGCACCCTGCTAGAATCTTTGGCTGGTTAGCGACTACGCCTACGGTTGAGCCATTTAGGTGGCCAAATCCTACTACGATATTTCCAGCCCAGTTCTCTTGAACCTCTAGGAAACCTCCATCGTCAAGGATTTCTGTAATTACATCCTTTACATCATATGGTTTTGTTGGATCTTCCGGAACTATTGAATCTAGGTTCTCACAAACCCTTGTCGGTGAATCACTGGTCTTCTTTAATGGAGGTTTTTCCATGTTATTTGCAGGAAGAAGGTCGACAAGTTCTCTTGCCAAATCGATTGCTCCTTGGTCATCTTCAGCAGTGAAGTGTGAGACGCCTGACTTACTACCGTGAGTACTTGCACCGCCAAGGTCTTCAAAAGACACCTCTTCATTTGTTACAGTCTTGATGACCTCAGGTCCTGTGATGAACATGTGTGCGGTCTTGTCAACCATGATTACGAAGTCAGTAATTGCTGGAGAGTAAACAGCTCCTCCGGCGCACGGTCCCATAATCACGCTGATTTGGGGAACAACCCCACTTGCTCTTACATTTCTGAAGAATATTTCAGCATATGAACCAAGGCTAGCAACTCCTTCCTGGATTCTGGCTCCTCCGCTGTCGTTTAGTCCAATAACAGGGCGGCCTGTCTTCAATGCCATATCGAGTACCTTACAGATTTTCAGACCGTGCATCTCTCCTAGGCTTCCCCCATATACTGTGAAATCTTGAGCGAAAGCGAAAATCTCTCTGCCGTTGATTGTACCATGGCCAGTCACCACTCCATCTCCGGGAATGACATTTTTATCCATGTCAAAGTCACGACATCTGTGTTCGACCAGAGCATCTATCTCTTGAAATGAACCTTCGTCTAGAAGCATTTCAAGGCGCTCTCTTGCGGTCATTTTACCGCGATTATGTTGCGCATCGACCCTTGCTTGGCCCCCTCCAGCTTCCACACGAGCCTTTCTTGCTCGCAGGTCCCTCAGTCTATCTTCGGTACCTACCATGTCTTTCGCCAAACGGAGAATATGTTAGACCGTCTTTATGGGTTTTGTGAGCATTTCTACACCGCAAGCACTTCATAGACGCTCCTGCACACATCCAAACATGGGCGGAAGGCAACGCATTGTCATAGCAAAACCCGGCCTTGATGGTCATGACCGCGGTGCTAAGGTTGTCGCTAGAGCCCTAAGGGATGGTGGGCATGAAGTCATCTACACGGGATTGCGTCGAACGCCAGAGCAAATTGTTAGGACTGTGATGGATGAAGATGCAAGATTTGTCGGTCTGTCATCTCTCTCAGGTGCTCATAGCCACCTATTCCCAAAAATCTGTAATCTGTTGAAAGAATCTGGTCTGAATGATGTTGTCGTTTTTGGTGGCGGCATTATTCCCGAATCAGACAGGCCTCCTCTTTACTCTGCAGGAGTAAGGGCCATCTTCGGTCCAGGAACGCCATCCACTGAAATCTTAGAATTCGTTGAAGAAGCATCGACTAAAGATTGCGGTGTAGGGTCCGATAATGGTTGGTTCTGGGGTGAGTGATTGGACCGCAGAACTCTCGCTAGGCAGTTATCTGCTATCGAAAATGGCGAGATTCAGGTTGATACATTTACGGATGGAGATGTTATTGCTATCACCGGCCCACCAGGTGTTGGAAAATCCTGTATTGTAGATGCGATTTTACATAGGCTTGCACCAGCAAAAAATATCGCAGTATTAGCAGTAGACCCAACTTCTCCACTTAGCGGAGGAGCATTACTTGGTGACAGGATTAGGTTGAGTGTTTTAGATGACAAGACAAAATCTGATTCAATATATGTTCGAAGCGTAGCAACTAGGTCTTCTAGTGGCTCAATACCTTCTATAATCCGTGACCTTGCTAGTCATTTATTGTCGAATTCATTCGATTTGGTAATTATCGAAACAGTGGGTGCAGGTCAATCAGAGATGCGTTGTGCAGCTATAGCGAATCGAATAGTAGTAGTTGAGGGTCCAGCAAGAGGTGATGGGATACAAGCCGAAAAGGCGGGCCTATTGGAATTAGCAGATTTGATTGTCGTTAACAAGGCGGACTTAGATGGTAGTGACAAAGTCGTAAATGACCTAACGGTTTCACTTGGACTAACTTCCGATGCGCCTCCAATCATTAAAACGAGTATAATTACCGGAGAAGGATTAGATGAATTGTCTAATCTGATTACCAATTTAGAAGAAAGAACCTCTTCCAAGCGTGCGCGCTTTAGGCAGCAATTGCTGATGGCGCATGAGGCCGCTCTTACTTCAAATCCCCATTTCGAGGCTATTCTTGACCGCATGTCTGAAGAAGGGTTAGCACTCGATGAAGCACTGAGGGAACTCAATGAGTGACCAAGTAGAACTAACGGATCCAGTGGACCACTCTGTTGGCGGCATGTATGGACACCTGTTTAGAAGGGGTTTCCATATTGGAATGTCAATTATTCCATTTGTTTATTTTGAGTTTGGAGAGAAGATAGCAGATTATATGTCCATAACAGTAGTTCAGGTTGTATCATTATTGACATTGCTATTGGTATTCGGTGAAGCGATCCGGTTGAGATTAGGAATTACAATTTTTGGCCAGAGAGACTACGAATCTCATCAAGTGAGTGCATTAGCTTGGGGTGGTTTTGCAGTTGGATTAACTTTCTTGATACTTCCAGAGAGTCCAGAATTGGTGTGGCCACTCATACTTTCACTGTCACTGGGCGACCCATTCTTAGGAGAAATTCGCAGGAAAGGCCTTGAGTCCAAATCAGTGTTCATATGGGGTTCAATTTTCATCGCTCTAATTTGGGTTGCTTGTTTCTACCGACTAGATACTCCAATCTGGATGGCCCTTGTCATGGGTCCACTGTGCGTGGCTGCGGAATGGCCTAGATTGAGATGGATTGATGATAATGCTACAATGCTGTTAATTCCTCTAGCAGCAACAATAATGCTCGTCCCATGGATGTAGAACCATTATGTTGAAATGGCGTATAGCCTCGCCAATGTATAGGTGAGACGCCATGAGTGACGAAGTTCCTTCCGCAGACCCTCCTCAGAGTACCTATCTGATGACATTTTTACTATCGTTCGTTTTGTTGATGGTAACTATGTTCGTATATCCACTTTGGTGATTTGAACCAAAGCAAGATATCTTGAATGAATAGGTCTAGCGAATGCTATGTGTGGTATAGGCGGCATGCTCGGCCAGCCTGACCGAACTGTATTATCACGTATGAACCGCTTGATGGATCATCGTGGCCCAGACGGGAATGGAATCTTTTCTGATGATTCCTGTGGCCTAGCACATACTCGTTTAGCGATACTCGACATTTCGGGATCACCTCAGCCGCTGTATGGTCCTGGTAAAGTAGCAGTAGTGAATGGTGAAATCTACAATCACCTAGAACTCAGAAACAATATGTATCAATACACAACTAACGGGGATAGCGAAGTTGTATTGTCTTTGCACAATGGGAAGGGTGATGCAAATCATCACGCAAAGTGGGTTTCAAAATTAGATGGAATGTTTGCATTCGCAATATGGGCTGAAGGGCAATTAATTTTGGCAAGAGATGCGATGGGCATCAAGCCATTAATGCGAACAATAGTTGGAGATAACTTGCTATTCTCCTCAGAAGCAAAGGTATTGAGGGCACACGAAGATTATGTTCCAGCGATAGACGATATCGCAATGAGAGCGAGAATTGCTTGGGAATATCCTTTGGACGGAACTACATTATTCGCAGGAGTCCATCAAGTTCGCCCTGGCACAGTCGAGGTCTGGGAATTAGTAGATGGGAAACCTGTGATGACCAGCCTATCTCGGTTTGAGAAGCAAGTTGTAGAACCTACACAGTCTTGGAATGACCCTGAAGGATTATTGGAAACCTTTGTTGAGAGTGTTAAGGACAGACTGATGGCTGATGTGCCAGTTGGTATTGTTCTTTCAGGTGGTCTAGATTCTAGTCTAGTTTGCGCAGTTGCGAGAGAGGCTGCAGAACGTGCTGGACAACCAGTTCCTGCTTGTTGGACAGTGGCTGAAAGTGAAGAAAATCCTGATTGGAAGGCTGCTGAATTAGTGGCCTCGAGTCTAGACTTAGAACATCATCAACATATCCTGCAAGAAGATTCGTTTAACTCAAGGCTTCCAGATTTGGCTTGGCACGGTGAAGACTTGGACTTGACAGTGTTGTTTTTCCAACCTCTTTTCGCCAAGATGTCAGAATCAGTAACTGTTGGTCTGTGCGGTCAAGGCGCAGACGAGCTTCACGCAGGCTATCCGCGTTATCGTGACCTAAATGCTCATGCGTCAGAGATACAATCAAGGCTGGATGAATTGAATTGCAACCTATCAAGTCTAGAAGGCGAGCAATGGTGGTCTGAGAATCATTCTCCAGACAATCACTGTAAAAGTTTGAACGATTTCCTCCAATTTGAATTAGACCATGGTCAGTTGTCAAATTTCCAGTTAAGATTGGTTGATAGACATTCGATGGCCCATGGTCTTGAAGTTCGAGTTCCGTTCCTCGGATTTAGACACCGTGATGCTTCGAATAAACTGCCAATGGATTGGAGACTTCCCGCCAGTTTAGAAGAAAAAGCAGCTTTGAGAAAGGCTGCAGATTTGACTGATTTACCATCAGAAATAGTACGAAGACCTAAATTGCCCGCAGGCCGAGCAACCTCTCCAAAATTGATAGATGAGGTTCTTGCTGAACTTCAACCACGGGTTCAAGAAATAGCAGCTCGTCATCCAAACATGGAGAAAGCGTTGCTCAGGCAGCCTGATATCGCAGTTGGTTTAGGTCTCTTTGAGGCCATGCACATTCTTGATGGCGGCAGAACTAGAAAAAGCGGTGATGCCGCATCATTATTGGACGAGGTGATTGGATGAGTTTCGTTCACGACTTGACACACAAATTGGAGGCTAATCGCGACAAAATTAGCGAATGGATGGCGAAAAAGCGGGTCGAAGTTCCTATCCCAATTTATGGCAGCGTTGATATTCGCGATGCTGGTTGGAAAGTCGCTGTAGTAGACGCAAATCACTTTCCAGCAGGCTTCAATAACACTTCTCCAGAAGATGAGGAGCATTTAGCTGAATTGTTACAGAATCACATTAATCGTAAGCATGAAGGCTGTTCTTGGGTACACTTGTATCCTGAATCTCATACACGAAATCCTGGCTATGTGGAAAATGTTGCAACAATCAAGCGTTTGATTGAACTAGCCGGATTTAGATGTACGGTTGGTTCTCCAGAATTAGAAGGCCATGGCTCACTGGGCGGCATTACTGGACCTCTGTCCTTAGATACGGTAGAAATTGATGGGGAACAATTGTTGGTCGGAGGAGAAAAGCCATGCCTTGTTTTGTTGAATAATGATCTAACAGAGGGAATGGTCGATGGCCTTGGTGCACACCAAGTCTCTCCACCTCCTCACATGGGATGGCAGAGAAGAAGGAAGAGCGAACATTACCAATGCTTGCAAGGGTATGTCGATGAGATTGCTGAGATTCTCGAAATTGATTCATGGCATTTGATGAGCACTTGGTTTGTTTCCCAGGATAAGTGTTTAGAAAAAGAAACTTGTAGACAGATTCTCGCCTCAGAAGTTGATGAGTTTTTAGCAAGAATCGCGGCAAAATACGAGGAACTGGGGATCGATAGGCAACCAGTAGCCTTCATCAAGAATGATAGAGGAACATACGGTTTGGGAATTATGGCGGTTACAAGCGGCGAGGAGTTGCTCAATTTATCCAATAGGAAATTCAAACGATTGATGTATTCTAAAGGTGGAGTTGATGTCGAAAATTTCCTTATTCAAGAAGGAGTCCCTACTTCACTGAACACAACAGAAGGCGCACCTGTTGAGCCTGTTGTGTATCTAGTCGATGGAGAAGCAGCATCGTGGTTTTACCGGATAAATGCTAAGAAAGGAGAAATGGAAAATCTAAACTCTCCCTCTGCTGAATTCAGACCTTACAGTGAAGTTGGGAAACAATTCGGCGAGCACGCGCATGGTTGGCACGCTCTAGTTTCAGAGTTGTCAATGCTGGCCATGGGAGCCGAGTCTCAAAAGCAGATGGAGGGTTAACTTGCGAATACATTGTTTGGGTGGAGGTCTAGTTGGCTCATTTGTCACTAGACGTTTAGTCGAAGCCGGATTCGAGGTCCATTTGTATGATGTAGTTGAGCGCGAATCTCCTGCAACTTTTCACCTTGGAGATGCATTAACTTCGGACCACAGTCAAGCAGAAATCATAGTGAATATGCTTCCCGGTTATCTGGGTAGCAAGATGACTTCTTTACTGAAAGATTCAGGACAAAGAATAGTAGACTTGTCTTTCAGCGAAACTACTCCAGATACATTGCAAGACGTATCTAGTACAATTCTGTGGGATGTGGGAATCGCTCCCGGCTTGTCAAACATGCTTGTAGCATCTGCATTTCGTGAATTTGGTAGTCTGGATGATGTAAGTATCAAAGTTGGAGGTAATCCTCAACATCCAGACGGTGAATGGTCATACATGGCTCCATTCTCTCCACACGATGTGATTGCAGAGTATACTCGTCCTGCTAGGGTAATTCAGCAAGGTGAGCAAGTCGAAGTTCCCGCTATGTCTGAATTGCATTCTATTGATGCAAATGGTAGAGAGATGGAAGCATTCCTAACTGACGGCTTGCGTTCATTATTGTCTTTGCCTGCTCAAAAAATGGGTGAGTACACAGTAAGGTGGCCTGGTCACATTCAAAGATATCAAAACACTAACTTGAGTGCTGATGAACTAGTAGATGCTTGGGCTCTCGACCCACAACGTTCAGAGTTCACTTGGATGGAAGTTTGCGTTTCATCAGGCGATGAAACTCGGACTTGGATTGTTGAAGATCTAGGAAAGGATGGAGATTCTAGTATGGCTAGAACTACCGGTCTAGTAACTGCATGTTGTGTAATTGCCTGGATTGACAGGCCTGATATGTTTGGTTCGGGTGTTTTCGCTCCCGAAGACCTACCTGATGATGTGATTCAGCTAGTGGTTGATGTCATGAATGCTGAAGGTGTATCAATCGAATTGCGTTGAGGTGTTTCTATGAAGCGTGTCGCAGTTTATGCACTAACTATTGCAATTGGGCTTTATGTCAGTGCAAAATACGCTGAATGGCCCGTCAACATTTGGTGCATTGGATTGTTCATTTGGTTGTTCAATAACGCAGAAAGAAAGGAAAGGATCGAGATGATTACCGTTCTAGCCTTTGCAACCCCGATGGAATTATTCTTCTCTGAAGTATGGTTGATTTACGAATATCAGCGCGGCTTGATGCCACTATTCGTACCGGTTGGGCATTGGTTTTTGTTTGATGCTGGAAGAAGGATTAGTGCATATTTGCCAGCGAAGAAAGCAATGATTAGTCTCCTGCCATTCATTCCTTTAGTCGCTTATGGCGTTTGGACAGGAGGAGATACTTCAGGAGTGATTCTACTTCTATTGGTCCTCGTGTTCACGAAATGGGGTCCTCAGCCGGCTCTGTACGCAACAATGGCTTGGGCTGCTTTATTGATGGAATTGTGGGGTACTTATCTCGCTAATTGGACATGGGCCAATGAGGTTCCATGGACTGGATTAACCGCTTGGAATCCGCCACTGTTAGTAGGTGCATTCTACTGTTTGGGTGATTTATTGGTGAATCTAAGTGTAGAGAGGTTTGAAGGTAAGCACCTTTTGGAGGGGAATGAATGACCTCCCGAGATGACCTTGCTAAACGGCGTGAGGCTGAGGCTGAGCGCATAGCGATTTCACTTGCTCGCCAGAAGGGTGAGCGTCGAGCATCAATCAAGGGAGGAGAAGGAACAGTCGCTTGGGTGACTGAGAATCTCTGCATTGGCTGTGATCAGTGTACGATAGTGTGTGATGATGATGCTATCGAGTTATACTTCAAAGACATGGCATCTCCATTGCTAGAAGTCCCCAGCAATCGTAAGGCTAGGATAATTCGAGATGCTTGTACAGGTTGTAGGTTATGCGTTCTAGCATGCCCTACGGATGCAATTACAATGATAGATAGGTGATATTATGTCGAAACAGCCAGAACATGAAGGAGCTCAAAGATTCGGTGGAGAGTTTGGTCCCAAGAGGGGTGCAAATACAACCGGTGTTTCATTATCCACATTCAAGACTCTAGTTTGGGTATCAAACATCGGAGGCTTGCTATTGGTTGTCTTTGCACTGGAATTTTTGTTCGTTCAACAGGAATTCGCAATGGGTCTTGGATTCTTAATCGCTGGAGTAATTGTCGCTCTCTTCCCCTCAAACTATGAAATTAGAGGAATGGAAGAAGAATCTTCGTAATCACTTAACTTCGAATTTTTCCCCACAGGATGGGCATTTGACATTCCCTGTGTATCCAGTAGGTACCTTCAATGGCGAGTTGCAATGCGCACAATTGATTACAACTTTCGCTTCAACAGCGTCTTTTTGTTCAGACCAAACTAGTGGCACTGGGGAAACAAAATCCGCCATATCAACAATTGTTCTGAGATAATTCGGAGTTCCGGTTCTGAAATTTGATGGTGCTGCGGTAAGTAATGGCATTGCGACAATTAGCATACAGAATCCAGAACAGAATAAGGAGTATCCAAACGAGTTCTCCCCTACTTGTCCTACAGACAGAGGGCTCCAATACTCGTCAATGTAAGCCAAGGAAAACATTCCTGAAATTACTAAGGTGACCAGAGTAAAATAAAGTCCTAGTCGATATCCTTGAACAGATAATATTCCGCCGAAAACAAATGAAGTTCCAATGACCAAAGCGATGAATGACTCACCACCTCCATCAGTTTCACCGAATAACAAGCCCACAAAAATCCTAAACAACCCATATAGAATAATCAAAAACCCAGTGATTTGAACAATACTTGTTGTATTGTTTGTGATGAAAATTTGCTGAGGTTGTCCACCATACATTTGTTGTTGCCCAAATTGCACATTTTGTTGCACTGGAATTGAGACAGGTTGTGGAGATTTAGATTCGTCATCCTCCATCAAGCGTATGACAACTTCAGCCTTGTTTCCACTAACTCGTAAACCTCTTTCCTTACACATGGTCTTGAGTTCGAGAAGTGTATGACTATCGTAGTCCATAAGTGGGACTCAAAATCAACATTAATCAATCTTGACCCGATTTTTTACTCGTGGTCAATGCTTATGCTTCAACAGAAACTTGCGAATTACTAGCTTCTTCTGCCAGAGATTTCTTTGCTTCAACCTGGCGAGCTAAGAATGAAACCACATCAAGAATCTCGATGTCATGACGCTCATCACCTTCGAACTTGAGACATTCAAAGTGAGATACACACTTAGGACAGGATGTGATCATCATGTCTGCTCCTGTGTTGCGGATTTCTTCCATACGGGATACTCTGAGTGCTCTTGCGTTTTCGTTACAAGACATCATGCTTGAAACTCCACAGCACATTGCGTCTTCGCCATGGTGCTCCATCTCTACGAGTTCTACCCCTTCAACGCCAGCAACTAGTTCACGTGGCTCGTCATAGATTCCCATCTGCCTTCCAAGTCTACATGGGTCGTGATACGTGACAGTCAAGTCATCTTCAGCCTTCATTTCCATATCGAAACCATTCTCGATTAGGAACTCGGTTGTGTGCATTACCTTGACACCTTCAAGTTCATAGTCACGAGCAAATGTTCTGAAACATTCTGCACATGAGGACACCAAAGTGTCGATTCCAGATGCTTCGATCTTCTTCTGGTTGTAAGCCTTCAACTTCTCAAACACTTCATCAAGGCCTTGCCACTTTTGGTCGTGTCCACAGCACTTTAGGAAGTCTCTNCCTANGTAGGAAACATCTGTNCCCATCTCTTCGAATAGAGTGAANGCAGCNGTTGTTGTTTCTCCAAGGTCCATTGANCCTTCATTCAGGTGGCTGAAGACCATTTCTTGGTCTANGTAATCGACACATCCNGGATAGTATCCAATGTTTGAATCGATNGGGTATTCNTCNANAGAAACGAAATCAGCATCGCTCTCTTCCTCTGCTTCTGCAGCAAGGACTGCTTGNAGAACAGTGTGNGGNATTTCNGCNGCAGGTCCACCGACAATCANTGAGCGGCGAATGTCGACATAAGAATCNTAGTCGACNAGTTGNGGACATGCGTTAGTACANGCNGTNCANGTTAGACATGAGTACAGAGGCACNCCATCGTCCTCNTTATTCCANGAGTTGTAAATNATGTTCAANTTGTCACCTGCATTGAACAATCTNACTGGACATGCATCNTCACAAAGGTCACAACCGTAACACTTGTTCATNTCGAACTCGTATCCTCTTGCCATGTTTCTAAGGACCACGAATACAATCGCTCCAGCAGTGATACATGGAATGAACATTGCATAGGTCAACTTAGCATCTAATGCTAGAGGGTTGGTGTGATAGGTTGGGTTCACGATAACTCCCATGTTGTCTCCTTCTAGTTCCATATCTAGTGAGTTAGAAAGGTCAACAGTCATTCCTGCTAGGCCATTTCCAGCATCATCATCGTACAATAGTAGAGGCTGGAATGCTTGGATAGTGAATAATGTTTCAACTACAACGGAATCGTTGGTTCGCAGACCACCGGTTGATTCTACTCTGAATTCGTAATCATACAAACCTGCTTCCAATTCTATGCCAGCCTCGCCACTGTTACAATCAGTATCGATTACAACGTCGCCACTGCTTCTCTGAGTGATTACAAGGCTAGATTGAATCATACTAGATGTTGAGTCTCCGCCATCGATTAGGACTTCGCTTGCTCTTGTTGCACATGTTGCATCAACAGGAACTGTCTTGAAATCAGTATCTTCAGGCCAGTAATCGTCAGTAATGCTGAATGAACCGCTAGACCAAATTGTCTCATCAGCGGTGTAATTTTCAATTCCATTTGCCCCATTTAATCCTGAATCAAGGTCCTGGTGGCCGTTATTATCCGCGAAATCAATCAAATAATATCTCGTCGGCTGGTAAATATTCCAATCCATCCAAGCTGCAGCCGGAACAATGTCCCCATCAAATCCTTGCAAATCCATGAACTCAGTTCGTTCGTTAACCTGGACGTCTGAAGGTTGAGATCTCATTTCCTCAAGTTTCTCGTAATCAGATATTGTTAGCAAACCTCTTGCATCCCAGAATCCGTTGTCGTAGACAGGATAGGTTACAACGCTTGCAGCAGTAGCNACAATGAATGCACCAACGATGAGTTTCTTACCGTGTGCAGGAGTAAATCTTGCACCCCATGCATTGTTGAATAGCCACTTTGCGATGAAGTAAATCATAATCCATAACAGAATACCTGTCATCACCCAAGGTATCATGTTGAACAATTCTGCTATCCAAGGATCTCTAACGCCACACAGCAAATCTCCATGGCTATCTAACTTACAGAAGTCACTGCGATTCTTTCCATACAACTCCAAGAAGATATTGATAGAGAAAACGGAGATGAACCAAATGTGTGCTAGGTAAACTACACCTGCACTTGCGAACCAAGGGTCTTCTACAGGTCTCTTTTCACGACCGCCTAGGAATGGAGGAAGTGCTAGAATACCGACTGGTATTCCGGTTAGGAATGCGCCCCACCATGCAGCGTTCCATGGGAATGATGGTTGTCCAAAGAAGTCACCAACTGGTCCGAGAGGAACGTCGAATTGTGGTAAGTATTCTCCCCACCTTAGGTATCCGTACGAGAATAGTACGTACCAATCAGGGAATACGAATCCTGCCTGAGCGAACGGGTCAGCTGCACTGTGAAGTGGAGGTGGAATCAACCACGCATAGAATAGTAGGACACATGCCATGAATCCGAAAATCAGAGTATCACGGAGTACTTCATGCGGCCAGAAACCGTGCCCTGAACGGGTACGCTTGCGCCTTTCTTCAGCAGATTCTAACTGCTGCTTTTGCTCCATATAGGACGATGCTACTGCACCAAAGTTGTCGATTAGTCCCAATCTTATTCCTCCAATATCAATGCGGCTCCGCTATTCCTTGTACCCATACAATGAACAAATGTATGATGATTAGTGTCGTTACGATCACTGGTAATATGAATACGTGAATGAAGTACATTCGNGTAACNGTCCTGTGNGANAGNGATGAACCAGAGAANAGTAGNGTTGCAATATANTTTCCAATCAGNGGGGTAGCATTTGCNANGTTNATNCCGATAACAGCNGCTCCATANGCCAATGTNTCCCACGGNAGCANGTATCCNGAATATCCGAAGACNATNGTTAGNGCCATCAATGCCACTCCAATNAGCCAGTTTANNTCACGTGGGTTTCTGTATGCTCCAGTNAAGTANACTCTACACATGTGTAGGAATACTGATGCTACCATGAAGTGAGTNCCCCAGTGGTGTACTGCACGAATAATGTAACCAAACGGAAGTTGGGTCATGATGAACTGCATACTTGCATAAGCNGGNGATGGGTCACCTTCACCNCCAGGAACGTAGTANATTCCTAGAACNGTTCCTGTNATTACCAGAATNATGAATGAAAGGAANGAGATNCCTCCTANNCAGTATAGNGGGTACCAATACCAAATNATTCGCANCTTGTATTTNTCTGCGTGTGTNANTGGCATCTGNCGNTGCATGTTGTAGTANGCGCCCTTNCTCATGTTCCAGTAGTCCTGAATTCGGAATCTGGTNTCGAGGAAAGAGAANACCCANAGGAATGTCCTCTCAGCGAATCCCATCTTGCCGCTGGATTCAACAGCGCGAAGGATTTCCCTTCTAGGGATTTCTTCGTTCTCCTTGCGCAGTGTAAATGCGATTAGGACAATGATGAAGGCGATAAAGAACCAAAGTACCCAGAATATTGTGCTCACTTAATCACCTCAGTCGCAATAGGTCAACCAGCCCGTGTAATCTGAAGACGCTTCAATGGTGTCTCCATTCATGATGATAGGAATAATTGGCAATCCCAGTGGTGCAGGGCCACCCGCTCTTCTGATTCCGAGATATTCGAATGATGCTCCAGTCGAACGGTTTGCGTTTCTGTTAACTTCAATTGCAGTAGGGTCGAATCTGCTGGAGTGGCAGATGCAGAACATCTTGCTTCCACCGTCATCTCCTCCTCCCGGAGTCCAGTTGTCATCAGTTTGAGTGTTAGAAACCAATTGCCATCCCGGAATGCAACACAAGTGTGTGCATCTTGCGAAGCTCATGACGAGGTTGTTGTTAGGGTCGAAGACCTCAGGGTTTCCTAGCAGGAACTCAGTTGCGTGCCCGACATAGTTTCCTCCAATGTCATATCCGGCCATCTCTTGGAATCGAGGGGAATTATCAGCAACAGGCTTGCCGGAGTTTTCTGCGTGTGGAACATAATTGACGATTACCGGAAGTCCGTTCCATACACCTTGTGCTCCAGACATTCCAACATTTGAGTTAGCAGCTTCTGTTTCGAAGTCCGATTTCATCATCGGTTGCAGGTGCTTTGCTCCGTACCATGCTTCTTCTTCACGGCCTTTCGCCCAATAAAGGACTGAAGAGTCTCCACCGCCGCCACCAGAAGGTGGCATTAGGATGGAAGCGAATCCTAGAGCGCCCAGTGTGGCTGCTAGAACTCCACTTGCGGCATTGAATCCGTAGCGCATGAATTGTCTACGGTTTACGGAAACTTCTCCTAGCGAAGACAGAACTGAGTCTTCAAGCGATGGTGCTGGTCTTAATCTCTTGTCGTCCATAGTATCACCACTTGTATTCTCTCCAATCCTTCTGATGTTCAGGGATGTACTTGTTCTGGCTGTGCTTGACGATAATTGTGTCAGGCAGGACCCACTTTAGGTAGACGATACCCATCATGATTAGAGTTGTAAGACCCATTGCCATGTGGTAAGACAACTGCTGTTGATCCCAGGCCGAGCCATTGAGCAATCCGTACAACATTGTGCCGAACCAGTATAGTGCCCAGAATATTCCCCATGCGAAGAAAAATGTTGTCAGAGCGGAGTTGCCAGAAGGGGCCAATGATGCGGAGATTATTGTCCCTGGCTCTGCAGGATTGAACACTCCGTGATTGATTGCAGCATCCATTTGTTCTTCGGTCAGTGATGCGTCCTCTAATGCAACTCTTGCATCTTTGACACTAACCTTGCCGGAAGCGACCTTCTCCAATAATTGGGTGATTGTATCCTTGGCCATCACTGATCACCTCTTCGGTTAATCTTGTATCTTAGGCGCAGCAGGTTACTGCGTCCCTTGTAAGATGTTGAGAATCCATATCGCAGTAATAGTCCACAGAAAATAATCACAGCGATTACTGCGCCGAATCCAAGCAGTCCTAGCCAGTGTGCTCTAAATCCAGCACCTAGGGTTGAGATGTCGATTTCACCAGCTTTGCTTTCTGGCGCTTCAGGAGTTCCACTTCCAGCAATTAGNGACCNNGTGCCGCGCTTGTCATCCTCAGCAACTTCAATCAGATTGAATACGATTTGATTCCAGTAATCTCCAGCAGGTCCATCTGCGCCGTTTACTGCATTGCCACTTATCCAGAAGTCTACTGTGGTGCCAGATGAATTGTCANCNGGAGCGGTCCAAGAGATAGTGAAAATACGNGAGTTTGGTGACTGGTGAGTCANTGTAGTAACATCATCNTCCCAGTTATCTCCGTCCCCNGATANTTCTCCNGCGCTAACNCTNGCGGAGAAGCCNCCCATGTTGGTGTCTGGGCCTCCGATAATTTCNAGGCGCATGTCGTAAGTTGTATCTGCGACCCAGGTGTAAGGGACATCCACTAGGATAATCATCACCGAGTTGCTTGGTTCTTCGCCGTGACAAAGACATCCTTCTTTGGCTACATCAGCGATTGTGTAGTCGCCGTGAGGTTGCTCCCCTCCAATGCCATCAGGATATGCATTTGTGATGCCCGGTAGGAGCATCAAAGTCACAAGTACCAATGGCAAGATACTTCGCTGGAAAACTCTCGACATTAGCATAGCCAACCCCAGTGGTTTGTGCGACTCGGATTGCGCCTATAATCGTTCCTTGCCCTATCTTCGATAGGGTGTCATGCAGTGTAACATTTTGGAGCCTTTTTTTGCCTAAACATCCAAAGGCAAATCATATGTTCAACCACGGTGAGGAGAGTTCATGTCAGACCACCCTTTTGAGAACACATATGACCTCTCAAATGAACAATTAATCAAACTGGAAGAAGCTGAGGAGGAAATGTTGAGAAATAATCTCGGAAAAGCTGAAGATATTCTTCTGGAAATGTTGGAAGAAGATGACGAATGTATCCCTGTTCTCAACAATCTGGCACATTTGTATGGTCGTCATTTTTCAGATTTTGAAAAAGCGGTTGAGTTGTANGACAAAGTTTTGCGACTCGAGCCTGACAANGCTTGGGCAAGAGATGCAAGGCGCCGCTACCAAAGATATGTGGGCAGAGATTGAATAACCTCCACTGAAAGGACATACCATGGATGGAGCCCAAATCCTAATTGCAGGNGTAGGCGGTTTGGGCTCGTCGTGGGCTAAAAGAGCCCACCTGCGCACAGGNCACGGAATCGATTTGGTCCTTATCGATGCTGATGAATCTTCTTTTGATTACGAAGACGCTCATGTAATCCGACTTGGAAAGGATTTGGATNCTGCGGGATGTGCCGCATTACCTCCTTTAGGTGAGCANCGAATGAGGCAGGCTTCGAACGTAACNCGAACCCTGCTGGAAGGNGTTGAAATGGTTGTTTTGCTAGCAGGACTTGGTGGTGGAACCGGAACTGGCGCTGCGCCAGAATTTGCTAGACAAGCACGCTTGTCTGGGGCCATAGTGATTTCTATTGCGGCAATTCCATTTGAAGCTCAAGAGACTAGATTGAAAGTTAGCAAAGAAGGTTTATCAAAATTAGAAGCCAACTCAGATGTGTGTGTTAGGCTCGACCTTGATCGCTTGGCATGGCAAGCTCGTGAAAGAGGTACTGACTGGCGACTTGGCGCTTCATGGGTTGAGGAATTTGTAGACGGTTTGGTTAGGACACTTATGCGCTTGGGACTAATTAATCTAGACATGATGGATTTGAAGACAATCGTCGGACATTCAGGCGGCTCCACTCTGATGGTTGGTCAAGGAGACCCCGATGATGCGAATGGACTTCTTCAAGACGCAATGAGTGCTCCTCTTGCGAATTTATCCTTTGATGGAGCAAAGGCATGTTTACTACAAATTGAAGGTGGACCTGGTATGACAGTTGGCCAAGTAGGCCTGATAGCTGATGCATTTACGGCCAGGTTTGATGAAGACGCTCAAGTGATACTAGGTGCTCGAGTAAGTGACGACTTACAAGGCAGAATAAGAGTCGTAGCAGTTGTTGCAGGGTTAGAAGAAA
Source organism: Methanobacteriota archaeon (assembly GCA_002727695.1). The sequence goes on from PBXT01000007.1 coordinate 21,418, forward strand.
ATTCCAATCTAAGCCTCGTCTGATTCTGCCACTTCGACATCTGAATCATCCCAATCTGTATCTTGAGAAATATCGATTCCTTTGTCCCAATCGATCTCTTGGTCTTCCTGCCATTCCTCTTCTGACTCATCATCAGTTTCAGAATCTTCTGCCACTGTTTCTTCATCATCTTTGACATTATCTTCTCTGGATATGTCTATGGATTTAGCG
>PBXT01000008.1 GCA_002727695.1 Methanobacteriota archaeon
CCCATAGGCAAGAAAGCGCCTTGAACTTCAATCAATCTTGAATCGCCAAGACCCATTTCAACTAACCCTTGATCATAAGCATCTTCCGCATTCTCGCCCCAAGGGGCAACTGCTGTCATCAACCAACCTGGGCATGCACCTGCTGGCGGAGACGGACCTTTACCAGAACCGAACATAATAGGTCGAGTATGGGCTAGGTTCATCAACACCTTGGTTCGAGACATTGGTATGACCAGCAATTCTAGAGGCATTCTAGTGCTGGGGGCGTCTCTGTTGATGATCGCCGCATTAGGCATGTCAACAATGAGTGGCACTGGTTGGGTTATTCCTATGGCAACCTTGCTTTCTGGAATTTTCTTGATTCTTGTATTTTCATTCATCACATTTACTGAAGAAAAACAGCGTGGAAGTACTCCCGTGGGCAACTCAAAAGGTAATGTTTCGGAAAATATAGAATCCGATGCTGAGGACTTACCTGACCCTAATGATGCAGGATTTGAACTTCCGATTTTGTGATTATTCTGACAACTCACTACTGTCGAAAACTGGCGATTCTGGACCTACAGGTAATTCTGCAAGTTCCTCTGAAGTTAATTCTCTCAATTCTGCGTCTGCATGGAGAATTTGTGAATGACCATTTGGGTCTAATAGTTCTAAAGTAACGGAATTGGGGATTGGATCTTCTTTCAGTTCTAATAGCGTGGTGTGCATTTCTTGCAACTTCTTGATATCAGACATTTCAGCATCTCCTGCATAGGCCTGTCTAGTGACCATTATTATCACATCCATGAACCTATCAATAACACCTTCTACATTTGACACATAGCCAGTGGAAGAACTACCTGGCTTAACTTCCAAATCGAGTTCTAAAATACGAATTGTACACGAAGACGAGCGTACGACTCGAGAGCGCAGGTGTTCAGGTTCTGAAATGACCAAAGTCGAAGCTCCCGGCTTACGCCCTTCTGCTGGAATGAAATCGGTTTGCCTCCAACCACATGCATCACACAGCACTGTGACCTGTGTGTGCTCGCCGAAATATGGAATCTCATCCACATGCGTCATCATTCCAACTTGTCCTTCGGCTTTGCATATTGGACAGGGGATATCTACAGGCACAACTTCCATTGTATCACCTAGTTGAAGTCCGAAGGGTCTACACTGAAAGCCTCCGCATCAAGTCCTCTAATCCCTCGGCATCCCGGAGGAAGAAGCATCAATCTGCTTTCTGTCAGACGGATTATCTGACCTCCAAGGTCATTTTCTACGAATAGATTCAATCGCTCAACCGCTGTTTGACATTCCAGTTCACGATTCATCATTTTCTCCATTCTAACAATTACTGCTTCGCCATCAGCGACCCAGTCCATCAACTGAGGAACACCCGTTAAGTCGTGTAGCATGGCTCTATGAATTACCAAGCCTCCTGCCACCTTAGGAACCGGAGCATTCGGATACAATTTTTCCATGTCGTGATAGCGTGTTGGTGCGGAACTACTTGTGGACTGTAAAGTCGGTTCTTGAGACGGTAAATTCAGCCTCCGCGGGGCTGAACCGGAGAATGAATCTAGCGAAGTCTGCTTGTCACCCTCTTCGCTCATGGATTGTATCGTGTGACGGTTGGTTGATAAGGGTCCCGCGAATGGACGTATCATCCCGCCTATTTTGGCGGGCTCCTATCGAGGTGAGGAAATGGAAGAAGGTCTAAGCGCAGTAAAGACAGGAACAAGCACAGTCGGTATAACTTTCAAAGGAGGTGTAGTAGTTGGGGCTGACCACAGAGCAACTATGGGTCACTTCGTTGCAAACAAGAGTGTGCAAAAACTGTTCAAGATTGGAGACAACTTAGCTCTGACCACCGCTGGACTGGTTGGCCACGCACAATCCTTGGCAAGAACTCTAGCCGCTGAAGTTTCACTATTCGAACTTCGAAGAGGTGACTCGATGACTGTCAGAGGAGCAGCTACTCTAACTGCAAACATTCTAGCCGGAAGGCCACATTGGGTGCAATTACTCATCGTAGGAGTTGACGGCGAAGGTGGCTCAGTATATTCAATCGATTCNGCTGGTGGTTCAATTCCTGACTCATATTGTGCAACCGGTTCAGGTTCACCATACATGTACGGTGTATTAGAAGATGGATTCAAAGAAAACATGTCTAGAAATGCAGCAGTTGCTTTAGCAGCACGTGCATTGTCTGCTTCTGCTCAGCGTGATGCAGCATCTGGAAATGGTATGGATCTAGCTGTAATTACAGCGAAAGATGGATATGTACCAGTCGAGCAGAGCGAAATCGCAGCCGTACTCAAGAAGTGAGGCTTTCAAACTCCACCCACGGGTTAGTCCCGTGACCCTCTTAGGAGGTTCACCATGTCAATCAGTGGGCTGGAGGTGATTTATGATGAGACTTAGTTTCAAGGAAATGAAAGATGCGATAGCAAAAATCGTTCCAAAGGACATTCAGTATGATGTCGATTTGGAAGCCGGAGACATTGCGATTATTACTCCAACACCAGAAGCATTCGGTGGCGGAGAAGGCCTAGTTGGTCAAATAGCGAAGAAAATCAAGCGCAGAATTGTATTGCGCCCTCATGCTTCAATCATGAAAGATGAAGCAGAAACTGAAGAGTTTATTCGTAATCTGATCGAAGATGTAGCAGGAATCGACTCAATTTATTTCGATGCATGTTATTGTGAAGTTACAGTCATCTGTAATAATCCTGGAGAAGCAGTAGGACGCAGAGGTGTTAACGCTAAGGCGATTAGAGATGAATGTGGTTGGCTAGTCAAGTTCGAGAGAACGCCTCCAATTTACTCCAAGACAATGCATGATATCAGAGGATACCGTGCATCTCACGCTAAAGAACGCCGTAAATTGTTGAAGGATTTTGGTTTGAACATTTACCGCCCTAAGCGTCCTGGTTCTTTTTGGGTTCGAACTACTGCTCTTGGTTCATATCGAGAAGTTGGAAGAGCTTGCCATTTGGTCACCTCAAATGAAAGCCGAGTAATGATTGATGTCGGAGTGAATATCGCATCTGACACAGACCCTATGCCTTACTTCACTGCCCCTGAAGCATTGCCAATGGAGAAAATGGATGCTGTAATTCTTACTCACGCCCACTTAGACCATGCAGGAATGCTACCCGTTCTTTTCAGATACGGATACCGTGGACCAGTCTACTGTACACCACCAACGCGCGACATGATGTTGCTACTGCAATCCGACTATCTCAAAGTCGGTGGTGCTGAAGGTAAGCGTGCGCCATATGACATGGAAGATATTCGCACATGCATGAGGCACGTAATCGATGTNGATTGGGGACAAACNGTNGATATNGCNCCNGACATGAAACTAACNTTCCACAATGCTGGACACATTCTAGGTTCATCNTCNGTNCACCTNCATGTNGGNGATGGAAAGCACAANATNGTNTTCTCTGGNGACCAAAANTACGAGAAATCCTGGCTATTCGATGCTGCNAACACAAGATTCCCACGCTGTGAAACACTCGTTATCGAATCAACTTACGGGGCATCTGGGGATTTCCAACCGAGTCGTGAAGAAGCAACCCAAGAATTGCAAGACATTGTTAGCAGGACAATACAACGAGGGGGGAAATTAATCTGCCCTGTATTCGCTGTAGGTCGCTCACAAGAAGTCATGATTGCGATTGATGAATTGTTTAGATCAGGCGCTGTCAAACCNGTTCCTGTCTACTTNGATGGNATGATTCAGGAAGCAACTGCAATCCATTCATCGCATCCAAATTATCTGACACAATCTCTGAGAAAGAGCCTGTTAAAAGATGATGGAAACAACCCATTCACAAGTGAATGGTTTAGACCTGTCCAAGGCCGTGAAATGCGCGAATCGATTGTTATGGATAGCAGCCCATGTATTGTTCTAGCAACAAGTGGAATGATGAATGGCGGACCGGTCATGAATTANTTCCAGAACTGGGCGCACGAGAATCGAAACTCGCTTTGCTTCGTAGGTTACCAAGCTGAAGGAACACTTGGAAGGAGATTACAAAAGGGATTCAGTGAAGTTCCTATGGTCATCAATGGCCAAACTGAAATCGTCAAAATCGGTTGTGAAATGGCAACTATTGATGGCTTCAGCGGACATTCAGATAGAAGGCAATTACTCGAATTCATTGAGAATATGAGTCCAAGGCCGAAGAATGTTATNTGCCACCATGGNGACTACTTCAAGTGCAATGAACTNGGACGAACACTNCGTGAAAAATTCAAGGTTNGAACCTATGCNCCTCAGAATCTAGAGACGATTAGACTGTCTTAATTATTCAAAGAACTTCTCAACTAANTGAGAGGTTTCATCCCTCTTCTCGGAGAGATTAGTAAGCCACTCTGTNGCTCTTTCAATNCACANTTGTTTCATTTCACCNGCAAGGATTTTTCCTGCNCGGTATCCTTGNTTTATCTCTTCTAGGAATGAATCATCCTCTTCAAAGAANTACATCATGTANTGATATGCAACATCCTTGTCNGGGTCTCCACCTAATCTGCGNTGCTCCTCNACAGTTGCNTGNCCNCCNGAGAATGATTTCTTGATTTTCTTCTCNGCNGTTGCAACATCATCNCCTAGGAAGAGNGTAGTTTTGGGNTTTGANGAGGACATTTTGTCACCAGTCATTCCGACNGCAAATCGNTGATAGGTGCTNGAAGGAGCCAANAGNCCCATNCCNCCCATNTCTCTTTCNAGNGCAAGCAATGCAATTNTGATNGCACCCTTNTCTTTGGNNGTNGCACTAGGAATGTTGACTGTNCCGTGNTTNGGATTNGACATTATATCNGAATANCCTANNCCTGNNATNGCATNAACAATTCNAGNGAAAACCTGTTTTTGNANATCTTTGTTGANNCTNCCGCTAGGNTCTACCCCCATGAGCNGAAGCATTCTCNTCTTGAACTGAAACTCCGACTTGCAAACCCATTTTCGCNTCGCTNACATTGAACCAATTNGTCTTNGCNGCAAGTCCTCTNGTNAANCTTANATGAGGGTCTTGNTCAATNCCNACNGGCACNACAATCGGNCGNANNCCNCCGTATTCATCTAANTGTGGATGNANAATATCTCCTGCTTGNACCAATGGTGCTTGAACNTGNGCCANNTTNGTTGANCCATCAAANCCGTANATTGCTTCAAGTTCNGAAAGGTTGGTTCTCTTACCCANTTGGAATCCTAANTTTTGCACNACATTACGCTGTGATTGGAAATATACNGTTGTCTTGTCNGGNTCCAGACCNAGTGCTGCATAGTTNGCAACATACTCTTCGCTGGCNATTCTNCTACCNTCTNCCAAAGAAATNCCNCGNGTNGCAGTCGATTCTAAATCAGCAACAGCTATTGTTACGTCACCACCTTGCTCTTGGAACCATTTGACTTGGTCGATAACCATCGAATGACCTAGGTGCATTTTACCTGATGGCATCAATCCAGTTAACACACCAAATGGACTTCCTAAACGCTTAGCCTCCAATATCATATCCAAATCTCTGTGAGCAAACACCACGCCTCTGCGGTGGAGTCTTGAGGGTGAATCTAATGTGACTCCTTCCATCGAAGAAAGACCGAACTTTTCGATGATTCTTGAATAATCCGTGGATTGTGATGAGCCCCACGGGTCGATGGTAACATCGTCATTCATCATCATCACCGCCATCAACAACAGGCATCAACTCTTCGGCCTTAGAATAGGCTAAGGCGTCCTTCTTGAGCAATAACCAGATTCCCGAGACACTGGCAACTAGAACTCCAATTCCTGCGTACGGCAACCATTCAAGACCCTCCTCTAATCCTCTTGGAGATAATAGCCAGGTAAATTTCAGGAAATCATGATCATCAAATCTTTTGGACCATAAGAAAAGGTCGGTTGTTGAATGTCCAGCAATAGTCAGTGCAGAACTCTTATTGTTGAAAAATTTCGTTCTTCCCAAAATGTCATATTCTACATCTTCGGTTAGATTAAATTGCACTTCATTACCTGCTAGTACGCTGATATATAGAATTGAACCTTCTTGCCTCCATCCTTCTTTAGTGTTTGAATCACTTACATCTAGTTCGGGTAAATTGGAATCAACAACATCTGCAGAGGATATGTTGGCAATCCATGTTACGGGAATGTTCCAAGCATTGGAAGCCGCCCTGCACGCAACCGAATCTATTGATTCAAAATATAGAGTAGAATTAGAAAGTGAATGGTTGAAACTATTACACCTCTCAACTGACCAATATGAGAAAGCTTCACCCCAGGTAGTGAACCAAACATCATTCCTCTTGGAAAGCATGTCAACAACGTCGCCATCATGCCTTACGGTAGCGTCGTAAATTCTTCCAACCCAGTACATATTGACTAAGCCACCAGCATCTAGTTCAGACTCTAATTCTGAAAGGTCAGCAATCCCCTTCTCGAGGGAACCACCTCTACGACCCAAATCATACCAATCGTATTCTCTTTCAGGTTCATTTTCTGCAGAATGCCAAGCTGTAGCAGATTGGCCAGTATTATCTCCATGTATGCTGTAACCCTGATTTGCAATAATCGTGTGTTGAGCGGCTGTTAAATCGCTTGGGGTAAATGTCGAAATCGGAGTCTTAGACCATTTTGAAGCATCTATTCTATCTTCGATGTATTCCCTACATTCGAGGGCAACAGCACCCGGGTCGGCTTTCCATTCTAGATTTGGCATTCCATAGCATCCAAACTCATCACCTTTGTCCAAACGCTCCTTTCCTATGGTTGCTAACCAACCATCTTCTTCCCATTTCACATCTGCTAGAACTGAAGGTGCGAACATTGCCGAAAGCAACATCGCCAATACTAGCATACGCATGTGAAGATGCCTGAGTAGGTCGCATTTCAGCATTCCCTCTAGCCGTGATGAGGTAATCATCAAAGGTTAGTAGGCTTTCGAAGGTTGTAATGAGTGAACTCAAAGATGCTTGGATGGCTTTGGAGAGTCATTGGAAGATCACTCCTAAAGACGCCAGAATTACCGGTGATGCGTCATACGGTTTCATGCGCTGGACATTAGCACCTTTCTTCAGAATGTTACTCAGGGTGAAGATTAGAGGAATCGGTAATGTACCTAAATCTGGGCCTACTATTCTTGCTGCAAATCACCTGTCACATGTCGACCCATTAGTTGTCATCTTAGCATCACGCAGAAGAACACATTATCTGGCCAAGGATGGCCATTTCAGAAACTTCGCATTGCGCTCATTCATGAGGGCAACCGGCCAGATTGAAACAAATAGAGAAACGGGTGGCGCAGAAGCTCTTTCCAGTGCTGCGGTCGTCCTCCATGCCAGACGTGCTCTGGGAATATTCCCTGAAGGAACGAGGTCCAAGCGCGATGAGGCACCATTCTTACTTCCCGGTAAAACAGGTATTGCAAGACTAGCAGCATCATATCCTGATGTACCAGTGGTCCCGATTGGATTAACCGGTACTAGAGAGTTTATGACGCCGAGCAAACACAAGTTCCCTCGCCTGTGGAAGAGAGTAGGAATCTCATATGGCAAACCTGTTACTTGGTGGGAATGGCTAGAGAAAAATAGTAGCGTAAGTGATTTGCAAGCACTTGCTGACAAAGAAGACCACGAGGTTAAAGTTGCTCTATCTTCGATGTACCGACAGTTCACAGATGAATTCATGAACAGGATCAAAGGTCAAGGTGCTCCGTGACAATCCTCAAAGGCCTCCGCATCAAGAATAGTTCTGATGCAGGAGTATCTTGATCTTATGCAACGCATTCTCGACGAGGGTGAAGAGAAGGGTGACAGAACGGGAACAGGTACTCTATCTGTATTTGGACACCAAATGAGATTCGACCTTTCCAAAGGCTTCCCAATGGTTACAACAAAGAAACTCCACCTGAAATCGATAGTTCACGAATTACTTTGGTTCTTGGCAGGCGACACTAATGTGGCTTACCTCCAAGAAAATGGAGTAAGAATTTGGAACGAGTGGGCGGATGAAAACGGCAATTTAGGCCCGGTCTATGGCAAGCAATGGAGACAGTGGGAGACAAAGGATGGCAGAGTTATCGACCAAGTTGAGCAAGCCATTGACATGATAAAGAATAATCCTAATTCTCGAAGAATTATTGTGAGCGCTTGGAACGTTGGTGAATTGGAAGAGATGGCACTTATGCCATGTCACGCCTTTTTCCAATTCCATGTAGCTGGAGGAAAACTGAATTGCCAATTATATCAGCGAAGTGCCGATGTATTCTTGGGGGTACCATTCAACATTGCATCTTATGCTCTATTGACTCACATGATGGCACAGGTGTGTGGATTGGAGGCCGGAACTTTCGTGCACACAATTGGAGATGCTCACCTTTACACTAATCACCTTGAGCAGGCAAAGCTCCAACTTTCTCGCACACCAATCGAACCCCTGCCAACTCTGAAATTGAATCCAGATATCAAGAATATCGATGATTTCACTTACGACGACATTGAGGTTGTAGGTTACGAACATCATCCTCACATTAAAGCCCCAATAGCAGTGTGATTCTATGTTAGGAATGATTGTTGCTTGTGACAGAAATGGTGCCATTGGCAAAGATGGAGATTTACCGTGGCGTCAATCGACTGATTTGCAGCATTTCAAAAAAATCACAATGGGTTCAAACCTAATCATGGGTAGAAAAACTTGGGACTCATTACCTGGAATGCTACCAGGTAGAGAGCATTATGTTCTTTCCAGAGGAAAAGTTGAGGATATTACCGTGATTACTGTGGAAGAGGCTCTAGCAATGGAAGGTTGGATTATTGGAGGGGGCCAGATTTACGAAATATTCCTTCCTCATGTCAACGAGTTGCATCGCACAATTATTGATGCTAGAGTCAGTGAAGCTGACACCTTCTTCCCCGACATAACTGGAATGGGGTTTGAACTTCATGAAGAGAGACATGTTGAGGCTGGAGAAAGAGATCAATATGACATGGTTTTTCAGCATTGGATTCGTAAAGAATGATTAAGCCTAATCGCAAATTTCAGCCTCGAACCTCAAAGAAGGTTTGAAGTAGCAGTTTCCTAACGATGAGCCATGAGCACAGGTCTCGTAATTGGAATAATCGCCGGTGTTGTAGTACTAATCGTTATGATTTGGTTCATCAGCACTTGGAACAGATTAGTTCGCCTAGAAGAAAATGTAAACAAGTCATGGTCTGACATTGATGTCCTCCTAAAGCAAAGATACGACATGATACCAAACCTAGTAAATATCGTAAAGGGATACGCAAAGCATGAAAGAGAAATTTTCGAGCAATTCGCACTAGCACGACAAACTGCTGCTGGATGCTTGGCACAAGGTGACGTAAAAGGAGTCGGTGCTGCTGAAGGTACACTTGCTGGCCTGATGCCAAGAATCAACATGGTTGCAGAACAGTATCCTGAACTAAAGGCTGACACTTCTTTCGTCAACATCCAGAACCAATTGGTTTCTATCGAGAACCAAGTATCTGACCGCAGAGAGTTCTACAACGCAAGTGCGACTAACTGGAATGCTGCAATTCAGATGATTCCAACTAGCATTGTTGCTGGAATGAAGGGTGCAATGCGCCGTGACCTGTTCGAAGTAACAGACCCTGTTCAGAGAGAAGCTGTACAGATTCAATTCTGATTTTGGGCAATACAAACCGTTGTCCGGAAGTGCTTCCGAAGTTTAGTGGTTGATTTATTCATTAAATTGGAGCAGCACTTTACCGATGTTCTTTGCATCATGTATGTGTTGGTGGGCTTTTGCTACTTCCTTAGCAGAAAACACTGAATCAATGACTGGTTTGAGATGCCCTTGATTAACTCCTTCCATTATTCTGTGAAGCTGTTCTGCCATTGCATTCTCGTCTTTCCATGTACCCATGTGTACACCGAAAACACCTCGATTACGAGTCATCAATCGCAAAGCATCGAATTTAGGAGTCTTTCTTAGAGCAAAGAATGCCTTCAACAATGAGCGTTTAGAAGATGGTGCAGCAGAAGATAACCCGTAAGTGTACAATCTGCCCCCTTCCGCTAGGCATCCCAAACTCTTGGTTAGATTATCTCCCCCTATCGGGTCTAGAATATGGTCAACACCTCTGCCATCTGTTGCATCTTTGATCACTTTGCTAAAATCCTCATTGTGTCTATCAATCGGTATTCCTCCGAACGATTTGATGATATCTGATTTGTGCCCCGATGCTGTTGCCCAAACCTGCTCTATTCCTGCCCATTGGCACAGTTGAAGTGCCGCTGTACCAACTCCTCCGGCTCCACCATGGATGAGGACGGTCTCACCCTTTTTGAGATGGCCCAGATAATGCAACATGTGGTGGGCAGTTAGGTAAGTTACCGGCATTGCTGCCGCTTCGTCAAGCCCCATAGAATCTGGAATTGGAATAACTCTGGATTCCTTTACAGAAACGTGGCTGCATTGACCACCTGTTGGCATTGCTGCAACTACGCGTTGACCCACTTCAAGTCCAGTAACACCGGATCCTAAGGAAAGAATTACTCCGCTTACCTCGTATCCCGGAGTGAACGGGAATGGTGGCCTTGGTTGATACAATCCTAGGCGCATCAGAGTATCAGCGAAATTTATTCCAGCATAATGAACCTCGATGCAGACCTCTCCCTCTTTCGGAATTGGCATATCAATATCTTGGATTTTCAATACTGAAGGTGAACCTGCTTTGGTAATCGATACACAATAGGCCATGCTGTGCCTACAGCGATTCAAGTTTCAATGCTTGCATTTCACTCAGTATCTGGGTTGTACTCTGTCACTCGAATACCTAAGCGTCCTTTTCGAGCAGGTCTTTGCATGATTTTGTCATATTTTGATTCAAATGCTGATTTCAAATCAATCTTCATTGCCAATGAATGACCCATTAACAAAATCAGAACATCTGCCATCTCTTCAGCACACTCCTCAATCGGCTTTCCTTTGGTTACAGCTGCCGCTAATTCACCTAATTCTTCTACAGTAAGTGCGATTCGGTAACCCATATCGTGCCCGTTATTTCCTGCGAAATCATGCTTATGATGGAAAGCCGCCACTTTGCGCATCATCTGGCTCCATTCATCGCTTTCCTCGCTGGCTAACCAGTCTTCGACACTACGTCCCATGACTTCTGCTTGCGCACACGAAAGTTAGTCATTGCGTGAATGACTTAATACATTCAATAACAGGACCTAACTTGGTTTCAGCAGTTGCAGAAACCTCAGAATGGTCCAGTGCCTTAGATGAGTCACCAGGTTCACGGCCTGCTGCCCAATTGCTTGAAACCAAAATTGCAGCATACGGGATTTCCAATTCTGCTGCCAATTTACATTCTCTTGGCATTGTCATTCCTACAACTTCGCCACCCAATTTTTCTATTGCGTTTATCTCGGCCTTAGTTTCAAAATGAGGTCCGTGAGCCAACCAGTAAGTTCGAGCTAAATTAAGACCCGGCTGGATTTTAGATAGTACATTATGCAATTTCTTGTTCATTTCAGAATCGAAGGGTTCGGTCATTGAAGTGAACTTTACATCATCTTTGAAAAATGACATGTCAACTCCAGTGAAATCAATGTATTGAGTGGCGTAACCGACTGATCCCGGCGGGAAATCAACTGGAATGGCTCCAACTGAGCAAACCGCCAATATTGCGTCGACTCCAGCGCCTGACAAAGCCTGAATGTTGGCCCTGTGATTGATTTGATGTGGAGGAGTGGTGCCACTTCCATGATGTCTTTCAATGAAAAAAAGTTCATTTGAACCGCTTTTCACACACAGTATTGGAACCGGCCCATAATCGGTCTGTGCAACAATATTGTCGCTACGTGAAACCTCGATTTCATCAGTAGCAAGACTGGTCATTGCCGTGCCACCGATGACACCTAAGCGCATCATAGTTCAACTCACTCTAGAAGTCGAGCAACGATATCTGCCTTAGTTCCAGAAGTTGCTACACCAGCAGCCTTTGCTCTTTCTACAAGTTCATCCTTCTTCAGCTTCATCAAAGATGCTTCAGTTTCACCGGATGGTTCTGCTTCTTTGGATTCTTCTTCAGCAGGTGCTGCTTCTTCTTCGGCAGGAGCTTCGACGTCCTCTTCGGAAGGAGCCTCAACAACTTCTTCCTTCTCCGAGATCGACTCCATTGCCTCAGCAGCAGCCAATAGATCTCCTTCACCAGAGTTGTCTTCTTCAGCAGCCTCCAATGCAGCAGCCTTCTTCGCCTTCAATTCAGCTTCTTGGCGAGCCTCTTCAGCGTGAATCTCATCTAGCGTAGGGCCCTTTTCGTTAACGACACCAGTTTGTAACAACTGGCTCTTTCGAATAACAACATTGCGGCATGGATAAATTGACTTAACCGCATTTCTGATTTCGGTTTCTAAGTCGCCGCCGAGCATTGCTTCTTGCAACTTTGAATAAGTTGACTTGGATGCAAATGCACGGATTATTTCAGCAGACTTAACACGCATTGCTTGCTTTACTGAAGTCTGGCATCTGCGCTCTGTAATCATCAATGGCTTCATTCTAACTAGGAATCCATCAGTAGTAACAACATCAACTACATCGTCAATCTTACCACGGTATCTGCGGATTTGGCGTCGAGTGTGGTCAGATTGGTGTGCGTGTCCCACAAATGTGGTTAGAGCGTCCTGTCCAACTACGTCAGTAACTCGGAATCTCAAAAGAACGTGCATTTTGGTGAAGTCACCGCTGAATTCTTGCTGGGTCATTTCGTAAACTCGACCCATGATATGCTCATCAGTCTCTCCGATCGTTTCTCCTATTCGCTTGAAGTTCCAAGGGTGTCTTGGTGCACGGATTGTGAACCATCTTTTGTTCTTCCACTTATCACGCTGCTTACGTGCTGCCGCACGNGCTTTTGCACTCAACTTCTTTGCCATTCGGATCAACTCTCAGATTGCGGGGGCTACCCCACTAGCAACTNCCCGACCAACATGGCCTATATGAAAGGCATAGATGAGTGAAAATCCGCCCCTAAGAGGTGTACTTACCAGCCTCTTTGGTCCAAACGGACTTCTAGAGTCTCTAATTCATCACCGCGCATAGGTGCTCCAGCCATCATTCCCATGGCTTCTGCAACCTTATCCGGGTCATCATAGTGAGCTGTCGCCATAACAATCGCATCAGCCATTGTCATNGGGTCTTCAGACTTGAAAATCCCAGAACCGACGAATACACCGTCAACTCCCATTTGCATCATCAAGGAAGCGTCAGCAGGAGTAGCGATTCCACCTGCACAGAATGTTACTACTGGGAGTCTTCCCATCTCTGCGACCTCGACTAGAATGTCACGAATGCCACCGTGCATTTCATCATCGATTTCTCCAAATGGAGTCAGGTTAGATGTCCCTGGCAATTCGCTAGATTCTGCAAGTACCCTGTAACGGTCCATAATCAAGTTCGCAGCATCATCTAATCCGGAGTCATCTAAAGTTTGCACTTGGCGGATTTCTTGGTCAATCAGCCTAGCGTGAGTAACTGCAGCCACGACGTTTCCTGTGCCTGCTTCACCTTTAGTTCGAATCATTGCTGCACCCTCGTAAATACGCCTTACAGCTTCGCCGAGACCGGTTGCACCGCAGACGAACGGAATGTCATGCTCATTCTTGTTGATGTGGAAGTAAGGGTCAGCAGGTGTGAGTACTTCGGATTCATCCACCATATCAACACCCAAAGCCTGCAANACTTGAGATTCAGCCTCATGACCAATTCTCGACTTNGCCATTACAGGNATGGAAGTGCATTCGATTATTCCCTTAATCATATCAGGATGTGAAGTTCTCGCAACTCCTCCCGCTTTTCTGATGTCAGCAGGAACTCTTTCTAGGGCCATCACAGACACCGCACCTGCGGCTTCGGCTACAGCCGCTTGGTCTGGAGTCACAACATCCATGATTACTCCNCCTTGGAGCATGGATGCGAAACCGCGCTTTAACAAATCGTCAGCATGACGGAGGGACTTGATATCGTTATCAGTATTCATTGCCATCAANCCCCCCTGCGGGATTTACTTCATGAAGATATGTTATGCTTCATGATTTAGTCGCCGAGCACTGGTGTGTCACCAGTTGCAATTTCTGCGTCCTGAGATTCTTCCTCATTACGGTCGATCCAAGCTTCTTCTTCGTCTGGTACATCAGTATCTGCGAAGATTGCATCAACAGGACATTCTGGGACACANGCACCACAATCGATGCACTCGTCTGGGTCAATGATGAGGTAAGTGTCTGCTTCTCTGAATGCCTCTACAGGGCAAACTGCTACACATTCCTGATATTTGTGGTCAACACATGCTGAAGTTACTACGTGGGTCATTCACTCACCAACTAACAAGTCCTCTCGGTTTTAAGATATAATGGCTTGCTCAGACGCTAGGATTTTCAGGGAGACCTAATTTTTTNGCTGCTGAGATTGCATCATCCAATGTTTCTTCGGCTACATCCATCGGTTCATTTCCAGGGTAGACCTCTAACTTAGCTCTTCCTTTGACCGTTGGCCTATCCCCTGGCACAGTCAAGGAAATTCTTCCAGCAAGTAATTCTAGGAGATCTAAGCGAATGTGGATGACATTATCCTCATCCATCCTCGAATCTAATTCATCCTTCAGTTGGCCAAGCACTAACCCACCTAATCTAGCCAGAGATTTGGTAGCTTGTCCCCTTCTCTTNAGTTCTGCAGATACGATATGGATTGCAGAACCGTGATAAGAGTTCATTCGCTCGATTTCAATTGCATCATCGTCACCGACNAACCACGAAAGTGCAGCAGCATGGATATACTCATCTTCTAGTCCACTCGCGGTGGACTTCCAAGATACGTGGTGCACTCCCATACTNAACTCGAATCACTGATAGATGATGAGCATTGTCAATCAAGTGGGTGATCGACGCCTTCTTCACCAAGAGTCCATCTCAGAGTTTTGATTACTCCGTCAAGGGCTTTGTGGTTTCTAGCAGCCTCTTTCATACCGTCTCTGTCGCCGTCTTTGCTACACTGGTCGAACCANTTTTTCCACTGCTCTCTCCTAGCGATAGCCTTGTCCAACATTTCTTCGATTTCACTCCAAGAACGGTCGTAACTTCGAACCGGTTCACGTCCACCTTCGGCGCCCATGAAACCCGGCGACAATCAAGGGTATAAGAAGCAGACGCCGACTTGTCACTCAACGTCTTTCGTTTTCCAAATCAATGACGATGTGATTTTCATCTCCAATCACGCAGTTGAGTATCCTAGAATCGATAATGGAATTTTCACCAACAATTGATGATTCTGAAACTCCATTGATTCTAGAATTGGCCATAACAACTGAATTCACGGCTGCCCCATTGACTGAAGAACCTGAGAGGATAATTGATTTCGAAATATGNCCACTAACAGATGCTGTACTACTGATGAATGAGCCNTCTGGCAGAACTTCTCCATCAGGCATTGGGAAGGGCAACTCCTCTCTTTTTTCTATCAAAGCCATTTGTGCATTGTGCAGTTCAAATGGGTGACCAACATCGAACCATATTCCGTCAACTGTCTTTGCATACATGGGCCAACCACGAGACAAAACATCTGGGAACAATTGCTTGGAAAAATCGTATTTCTCGCCCTTAGGTACTAGTTCCATCACTTCTGGCTCGATAATGTACAAACCAGCATTTATCAGATTTGAAAATGCTTCATCGGGAGTTGGTTTCTCTTTGAATTTCGTGATAAATCCTTCAGATAGATTTGAATCAATTTGCCCCTGATTTTCCTTTGACAGCCCCACGATTCCAAATTCTGTGGGGTCTTTCACTTCCCACAGAGCCATCGTTACTTTCGCTCCAGAACTACGATGGGATTCTAACAAATCAGCTACATCGAAGGATGCTACGGAATCGCCAGATCCAACCACGAATGTTTCCGTCAGTTCCTCAGAAAGCAAATTTACGCTTCCAGCCGTGCCCATTGGGGAATCTTCTTGGTTGACTCTGCTGGGTACATTCCACGAATCAACATGTGAAACTAGTTGCTCACCTTGGTAGCCTGTAGTAACAATGATTTCTGACAAGCCTGCGGCAACCATTGCATCTTTCACGTAATCTATGACAGGCCTACCTAGAACCGGTACCATTGGCTTTGGACGGTTCTCTGTTAATGGCATCAGACGGGTGCCTCGGCCCCCGGCCATGATTATGCCAAGCAGTTTCTCACTTCCTTCCACGGGAAGCAGTCATATCGATTCGACGCATTCCTTTCTTCTTAGAAGAACGCCCCNTCTTGACACCAACGCCTGCTCTATCTCCAGACATTGTTCCTCCGAATGTTAGGGAACCAGCACTTAGCAAGTGGTCAACCATGGAGTTTGCAACATTTTCATCTTCTGCTCCGGTTTTCATNTCNTTTGTTACAGATGCATTGTGGTCAGTAATCCACGATTCTCTTTCTTCACGTGCAATCTTCAATTTGTCACGCGCTTCATTGACCTCCTTCATCATTTCAGTAATCTTTGTGTGAACTTCATCTGCTTTCTCTCTGCAGGCTAGGAACTCCTTGTGGAAGCGGTCTCCTTCACCCTTCAGGAAATCACGGTGCGCGAAAAGTTCGTCTAATTCCTTACTCATTCCTTTTATTTGTTCCAAGCATGTAACAAAATCCTTGTGAGCAGCATCGGCTTCTGCTTTTAATTGAGTTATTGCTTCATCACGGTTAGACAAATCTACTTTGATTAATTGGAGTTTTTCGACCTCTGGTTCTAATTCCTTCATACGACGACGCATGTTTTTGATCTTCTCCATAGTCTCTTTCTCTTTCTTTGAGGACATTCCTCCACGAGTTTCGTATGTTTTTTCCATATTGTCAACTTCGCTTGCTAACTTGTTGAATTCAAAAGATGCAGACTTCTTGTCGTTTCTNTCTCCGCGCTGAGCCTTTGCNTGTCCGATTAAGTCACGAATTTGGGCCTGAATTGCGTCTCTTCTCTTCTTGTGAAGGTTCATTTCGGCTCTTACTGCCTTAACTTCAGCAACAGACAAGTCCAATTTTTCACGGTGNTCTTTGTACTGAGCTTGGATAGCATTTCGCTGCTCAGCGAATCTTTTACCTTGCTCATTGTGATTATTTCTAGCATCGCGCAATTTACGAACTTTGGCTTCCATCTGATGTAGATGGTCGCGGAGGTCAGTATCCGGACGAGTTTCCTGACTGTCAGGCTCGGTCATGATTTCTGCGACAACATATCGGTTTTCAATGCTACGATTACAAAACTAAGTCAAGCAGAAGCCAAAACTGCCATCAATTGGAATATTATTGAGCCAACAAGACCAATGCCACCAACTAGGAAAGATGTCAATGAACTCGTATTTCTAAGCCAGTTAACAAACTCCGGTCTAACTCTNACATTGATTTGGCGCCCGACCAACAAATCTCCGTTTGTATTCTCTAATCTTACGGAGACACTCGCTTCTCCTGTTCTTTCTGGAAGCAAAGTCTGCCATGCAATAGTTCCATCTCTTAACAATCCAGACATTCTACCAATAATGTCCTCATCCCCTTCGCTGGANATGGGAACCACTTCGTCTGGCCACCATGATTTCTCACCTGGTTCCAGATTGTATCTTAGCGCCAAATCATGAGGTCTGAAATCTGGCGAGTGTACTCGCAAAACTACTTGTCTTCCNTCGTCGGATAAATTGTGGATATAACAGAATAAATTGGCCTTCTCGGTGACGATGTTTTCCAAATCAACATCAAACAATAATCCATCCATGTCTATCTTTTTGCCAGCTGACATGTCTTGCTCCAACCTTTCAATTAATCTATAGAATGCCGGATTAGTTCTAATTGACCTAGCAAACANTGAGTCCCATAGACCTTCATTGAAAACCTCATGCTCGAGAATTGCTTTGACTCCCTTGTCTGTCAAAATTTCAGCTAGTTCGATGCTGGTTGTGTTACGGTCGATACTTCCTTTGAATCTTCGATGCATTAACATCAAGAACTTTTCACGGCCGTATTCTCTATCGATGTCATCCCGAGAATACGATTCAAAATCTTGCAAGAAATCTTCGAATTTACTTCTCAACAAGGGATCCATNTGTGTTCTAAGCATCTCATTNAAAGCCAAATCAAGGGTCGATGGGTGAATAGGAGGAACGTATGCAGATAATAGACCATCATCCGTGACCATGTTGAATTTGAGNTTTCTAGTCGACAAATGCTGACCTATCGCAATAGTAACCAAGGAAGCACTCGCAAGAAGTCCTCTTTGTGCAATGTCTGAATCCGATTCCAAGAATGCAACAACTCCAGAGATAATGGTTGCAAAAATCCCCATCCACATAGCGATTGTATGNCTTGCCATGGTACGAGAAATTAATCCATCAACTGATGAATACCCGTGCATACTAGTAACCGGACGATGANCTTCTGCTGCAGCATAAACCTCAGCACGGAAAACTTGTCGAGTCAACTTGACACGAAATCTGTGGAGGTAGAGTCCAGCACAAAATCCAATCAAGATAGTCGAAGAAATCAATGTGAAGCCTGTAGACAAATCAAATCCAACAGTTGGTTCAATATTTTCTAACCACCATGAAGGACTTACTCCTTTGTAAGCCCAGGCACCAAAGAAGAATAAAAGTGAAAACGCTGGTAACAGCATTACCAATCTAATTCCTTCTGTAAGGAATTGGCTATCGATTCCGTAAAATTTCTCTTCTTTAGAACGAAGTGTCAATAATTCTTCGGACAATCATATACACCTCAAAATTATTTTTTCAGCCAAAGAAGGTTCAATCTGAAGCATTTTGTCACCACACCAAAATTCACCGTCATTTCGAGTGATCTTATCACCAATTTTTAGACCAGTTTGCTCCAATATTTCTCTATCTCCTGCAGTTGTCAAAATCAGAACTATATCTCCTGAATTGGAAGATTCTAAACTCGCTAGGGAAGAAAATGTAGGCTTCATACCTATTTTATCTGCTATTCTGGAATTTGCAGGAGGTATGTTACGTCCTGAAGGATCTAGTGTAGGATTTCCTAATAGTAACGATATACATAGTTCAAGATCATCATTGAATGCGTGTTCCAACCTACAAGCGGTTTCATGCACATCGCCTTCAAATGGTA
Source organism: Methanobacteriota archaeon (assembly GCA_002727695.1). Next base: position 19,147 of record PBXT01000008.1, read on the forward strand.
ATTTGGTAAGAAGTACCTCTGCAAGGCGATGCCTTCTTTTCATCATCATTCCATGTTCCAATCCTTTCTCAGTTAAGCAGGTTCCTTTGTATGCCACATAGTCTACAAAGCCATTCTTAGCTAACCTTTGCACCATCTCGGTAGCAGACGCAGGTGAAACGTCAAGATATTTTGCTAATTCGCCGTTGCGAACTCTAGTACCAGGGCGCTTCTCATGAAACTCATACAGCGTTTCTAGATACTCGTCTTCATACTCTTGGAAATGTCCTGTTACCATAATGCCACCACCTCAATTTGCCCTCGCTTCAAAAATTGTTTGACAGGCCGGACACTTTGCTTTCGCTGGNCTCCTGTCGTATGGTACTTTTAACTTACGAGCACATTTTGGGCAACCTAGAATGTCATCGCTAGAAGAAGACCACAATTGTTCCGTTTGATCACTAGGCTTTTGTGTGGAAGACTCGGATGAAATCTTTTCTTCATCCTCACTTTCTGATTCGCCTTCAACGTCAAACTTAGTTTCACATTCAGGACAACGGACTCCCCCGGAATAAGTTCTAGGGACATTTAGTCTACGCTCACAACTTGGACAAGCAACTTCGACCTTCTCGTCCTTCCTTGGTGACTTTTTCGGTTTCTTTTTCTTCTCCTTCTCTTCTTTAGGAGTGTTCTTAATTCTGATAGCAAAAATCAGTACCATTCCTAGAGCCAATCCTCCGAGAATACCTCCCCAAGGAATAGAAAAATCTCCATCCGATGATTCGACTACTTCTGAAGTTACCATTACTTCGTCGCTCACCGTTTCTCCATCCACGTGCCAGTAAGCGATGATCTTGACATTATCCCCCGTGGGCCATGTTACAACTGTACTTGAATCAATAGAATTGCTTGTCAATTCAGGACTAACTCCAGAGCCAAGAATAAGCCCANTACCGTCAGTGATAACAATCTCTCCTTGGGGAATAACTCCATTGCCATTATTCACCAAAGTGTAGAACACTGTGACTTTGGAATCTGCACTTGGAACTTTAGGGGAAGTAGATGGATTTACAGTAATCTGTGGCCCAATCGAGAACTGAGGTAAATCTGACTCATCTTCAGTGTAAGAGCCAAATCCAATTGTCCAGCCGCTTTCAGAAAGTCCAGCAAACACNTTTTGCCCATTTTGGAAACCTATGTTCATTGCGCCATAAGTAATTCCAGGAAGTAAATTTCTTTCTTCAACGATTCTCTCACCCTTTAATCCGTCTTGAATTACCCCGAAATCAATGANAACTAATCTCTCACGGCCTTCGGACAAATCTACAGCCCATGAGATTTCGATGCCTTCATCGACAATTTCGACACTTTCTATTTCGATCGATATGACTTGAGATGGCTGAACTGGTATCTGAATAGAACCTGATAGGTTTGAATCAACTGCTCCATCTGGGCTAAATACACTCCAATTCACAATGTGATCGCCAGCTGTCGTGAAAGAAAACTCATGACTGACCTCTCCCGCCTTGCCTTCATCTAAGGTCGTCGAAGAACCGTTAACAATTACACCATCAATTTCGATTTGCATAAGTGCAGTACCTGTTGCGTCACCCTCATTTCTTAGAAGTAAGGAGAGAGTNATTTCATCGCCTGCATGCCATGGTCCGCCTAATAGGGATGGTGTTGAGTGACCAGCTCCAAGGAAAATTGCAGAGGTCATNGCTACCGTTTCGGTAGCATTGATAGTTGAACTAGTTCTTGCAGATTGGGTTGTGCAGACCAATTCTCCCGGCTTTGCTANCATAGNGAATGTGAAGTTCTCTGTATTAAGAGGAAGAACCGAAGCATTTNCGAGGTAAACTTGCTCACCATCGAAGAAGCACACAATCTCTCCATCATAGGTAGATTCTCCCGAATTGTAAGCAGACAAATTCCACGATATGTGCGAGCCTGGCTGTGGCTCATTCAATCTATCTAGTTGTAAGGAGATGGCAGGTAAAGGGGGTGGACCAACCTCAAAATGTCCAGAGTAAACATCGTCATCTGGATTGTCATCTGCAGGACCTGTTAGGGAGGCATTAACATGGTNCATGCCTTCTGATACTTGGCTAGTTAGCACAGAGTAGATTTGCGTTGTGTCACCGCTAACGTTCACTGTTTGGGAATCTATGTTAATTGAATCCAATGAAAGGTCGAGGCTACCGTTCCAAGGTACGTCACCATCATTAATCACAGGCACATCAATCCGAACATAATCGCCATCTTTGATTGATAAATTACCCGTGTCATTACCTTGTGAATCGACTGGATTGAAAATTGGCTCTCCTATTGAGATATCAAGAGGTCTAAAGCGCTGAATGATAGCGTGATATGTTGTCCATTGATCTTGCCCTGGAGAGCCGGTATCTCCCGACAAAGCCACGGTTAGGTTTGAAAGCCCCAGCGGTGCATCTCCAAGCATGGTCTCAACGTAGTAATTCACACCGTCATCAATCAGAGCATTTCCGCTATCAGAATCAATCACTGTCCCATCCATCGCAGAAAGTTGAACACTCCAATTTACTGATGCGGAACTAGCACCCCCTACTCCCACAAGACTGATGTTAACAGTAATTGGACCTTCTCCTACTTCTCCGTCGCCAGTAATTGATACTGCATCAATTACGCCACCGCTACTTTGAACCGACGGAACCAGAGCCAATGACAGCAATAATGCAACCAAGACGGCTCGTCGCATGTTACACCCTCGGGGCACGGGGGTTTTTCACATTCACCCACCCTATAGGGTGGGTCGCAGCCTTTATTGAAGTGGGGAAGGTGGCCGCAGTGATTCCAATGGATGCGAACGACCTTCTCGCAGTGTCTCCCAGACTATTGGCACAAGCAATTTTGCATAGGCGAGAACGTCTAGCTGAAATTATTCCTGAGGACTTAGAAGAAAGAAAGGAAGAGCTAATCGATGCTGAACCGAAGGCCAAATCAGCCAGAGAAGAGCGCGATAAAATCAACACCAAAGTTGCTAATTTGAAGCATGAAAGAAACTCAGCGCAAAAAGAAGCGCGTGAACTATTTGAGCGTGCGAATGAAATCCGTGAGCAATTGATCTCGGAGGGTGGAATGAAAAACCCAGACCCTAAATGGGCTAAAGATAAATTGTCAGCAAAACTTCAATCATTGGAAAATCAATTGGAAACGAGTGCTGGGACTCACAAGACGGAAGAGAAATTCATCAATGAGATGAAGAATCTGATTAAGGAACATGAAGAATGGGTCGAAGAAAGAACCGCTTCCCAACCTTTAGTCATCGAGATGAAAGATGCAAGGTCCAAGGCCAGAAAATTGCTGGACTCAGCGCAAAAAGCGCATGATGCTATGGTAGAATTAGCACAATCTAACGAACAGATGCATGAATCTTTCATGAAGTGGGAAAGCGCCAGAACCAGGGCAGAGTCACGGACTATGCGCCTGAATAACGCACTTACTTCTAGCCAAGACGCACTAGAGTTTTGGAAAGACAGAGTTGAAAATGACAATTTCGATGACCTACTAGTAGATTCTGAACGAGTTAGAAATGGAGGACAGTCATCAAAAGCAATCGCTAGAAGCCTTAAGTTGGAGAAGGAATCTCAACAAAACAAAACTGCAAGAGGCGAGGAAGAATGAGTGACAAGTGTGAGGTAACAGGCTTGTCACAAGAAAATGTGAGTAAATTCCAATACTTGCACTCGTATCTAACAGGGGCTCTAGAGATTTCAGAACCTTCTTCGGATGTGCTAGCTGGATTTGTTAAGCCATTACAAAATACAATCTCTAGCCATTCGATTCACAACAGCGAAATCAAGCGAAAAGAGAGCCTGTTCAATCATCTAAAGAAAAGTGTTGCTTCCAAATTTGCGGGTTCAAAATTATCTGCGTTTGGATCTGCTGAAAGTGGATTATCCTTGAAGGGTGGAGATTTCGACCTTTGCCTACAGATTCCAGATGCGAATGAAAAGAAGGTATTGAAGAAAATTGGCGGAATGTTACGTGGACAGGGCATGGAAGATGTTCAAATCATTACTGGAGCCAAAGTACCTATTGTCAAGTTCATCGACCCTCGCAGTGGACTACATGTCGACATTTCCATTAACAACACACTAGCACTGCACAACACTCGTTTGTTGTCCAGTTATGCTAGTGCTGATTCTCGAGTTAAGGAATTGGCAATTTGTGTGAAGCATTGGGCCCTTCACAGAAATGTTTCTGATTCTGTAAATGGAACTCTGTCTTCTTATGCATGGTCGATCTTAGTAATCAGTCACTTACAAGAGCAAGGAGTCGTTGCAAATCTTCAATCTGGAGATGACAGAGTAGTAATTGAATTAGATGATTCCGATTTTGACATCACAATTAATGAGGAAAACAAACCAGAAGTAAATTCTGATGCTAATATAACGAATCTATTGCTATCATTCTTCACCAATCTAGCAACAAGGGATTGGGAAAATAGCGTCGTATCAATCAGAAACGGTGGCTCTATCTCTAGAAAGGAAAAGGGCTGGAAGAATGAGAATCCAAGTGCTTTGGACATTTTGAACAGCGAGAAAGAGCACCCCCCGAGAATGGGTGAACACCATTTAGCAATCGAGGATCCGTTTGACCAAGACCATGACTTATGCAGGGTTGTAAGACCGGAGGGCGAATTGAGAATTAGAGATGAATTGCTTAGAGCAGCAGTTCTTTTAGGAAACGGTTCTACTTGGAAAGAGATTTGTGAAACCGTAGATTCTGAGAGATTGAAAAATCTAGAACCAGTGGATATTTTCCATGACCTTCGTGACAAATCAACCGAATCAGTACAAAGCATGCTGGAAAAAACTCGTGGAGAGATGGATGCACTAGATAGAAGAATTGATGCACTTGAATCAGAAAGGCAATCCAACCTTCGTATGGCAAGAGCAATGCGAGGTATAATAGAAGAGACTTCGGATTTGAGAAAAGAACACAAGTCTACCATTGTCGGAATAAAAGGAAGAAATACTGAAATCGATGACATAAAGAAAAAGCGAGATAAGATCAACTCAGATGTAATTCTACCAATTCACATGATTGAAGACGAACTTTCCAAAGTATACAAGAGATTAACTGAGGAACTGGATATCCATCGCGTACCTTCACTTAAGAAGGAAAAGGAACAGTTCTCCTGGTTCATGGAACTACAGGCTATGCATGGAAAGGCAAGAGAAGCAAGTGAGTTACATCAGAAATTCATTGAACTAGTCACACTGCAAAAAGAGGAAATAAAGAAACTCAAGATTTACGAAACCCAACATGATGATGCAACATCAAAATTATTGGAACAAGAACCTCTCCTGAAAGATAAGAACATCAATTCCAAAGAAGTTGGATCGTATGACCGCAGAGTACAGAATATCCAAAAGGCACTGCGGCAAAGACGTGGTGAAATGCACAAGTTGCGCAGAGAAGCTGGAAGATTGGATGCATGGTTGAGAAAGAAATCCAATCCGCAACAGGGTAACAGAAACCGTGGCAAGCGCAAGGGCGGTAAAGGAAACAGAAAACAAGAAAGTTCTGGACCAATGACGTTGGGAGACATTTCCGGTCTACTATCTGGAATGAGTAGCGAACCCTCTGCAAAGAGAACCAGAAAGGTAAGTTCAAAGAAAGCTGGAATGCGTAAAATGGGCAACCTATCTGCACATCGCGGTTCCAGAGGGCAACTGAAGAAGAAAGACTGAAAATGCTGCCACTAATCGCAATACAATGGATGCTAGATGGTGCTTAGGCCCCAATCCTAAGTCACTAGATGATGCAACTGTTGAAGTGATAAAGCAACTATTCCTTGACCAAACGGGAGAAAGATACGCTGGAGCCTCTGTCAGGAGCCTCCCGATTCCTGAATGGGGAGGTAATCTAGTACTTCTCGATGAAAACAATATGATTCGAGGATTNCTTTGGGCAAACAAATTCAATAAAAAGCGCGTGAGAGTGGTCGCTTTCGCAATCGACTCAGACTACAAAGCTAATGGTTACGGTTCACAAGCCTGGGACATACTAGTTGAGGCTGCTCGCAATGATGGTCATTCGGAAATTCAGTTAGAAGTNCGCGGCGATAATCAATTCGCAATTGATTTCTATAGAAGACGAGGCCTCGAAGTANTTTCTACTTTAGAAGGCTACTACAAGGCAGGAATTGGATACGTAATGCGTGGTACAATATGATGCAAATAGTCATGTCCTGTCAATGATTCACGACAATCGTGGGAAACACGGTCATAACAGATTTGGTCGATAATGAGTGCATTATTTCTGCCGCATTAATGGATCAAGATGGATTCACAATCGAGAGAACNTCCAACCAATTCAAGCCGACNGCAATGAATGAAATTTTAGATCTTAACCCGGGCAGTGAATTGATTACCGTTGTCGGCGAAAATTCTACTGTAATCGTTTCCCGAATTGAAACAGGACATTGCATAATCATACAATGCCCAAATGACGGAAATTTGGGTAAAGCTAGGCTTAAACTAAGAAAAGCCAAAGAAGCAATTCTGCCATTTTTGTGAAGTCCTCCCGTAGGGAGGCTTCAAATGGGATAGGCAAGTCGCTTTGTCGCCGAAGGTACGGGAGTACAAGGCGAACAGGTGCGATGGATAATGGCAGAATTGAAGGACACTTTGGAAGAAAAGCGCAAATTGGTTAACCAAAAGGCTACGCAGTACCGCACTACTCGTGATGAATGGAACTCACGAACAAAGGAGCATACTGTAATCAGAAACGAACTAAATGCTGAAGTTCGTGAACTAATCCAAAATGTCCGCCAGCAACGCGAGATTCGTGAGCAAATGAACGAATTAGTGCGTGAAAAGAAATCCGTTCGTAATGAAGCGAACAAGAAAGTCAAGCAAGCAAAGGCCATGCTAGATTCTCAGCGCTCTGAAAAAGACGAACGAGAGCCAGGACATCGTGGCGGTCGCAGAGAGCGAAAAGTCACAGTCCATTCTCTGAAAAGAGAATTCGACAGACTCGACCGTGAGATGGAGATGGGTAAGCACCTTGGACAGAATGAAAAGAAAGTCATGAAGCGTATGAAGGAAATACGCTCTCAAATCAAGGACATGCAAGCCTCTGAGGACTCAAATAGTGATTTGAAAGAGGCAAGGGGCCTACTTAAAGAGGCAATGATCGAGCAAGAAGAAGCTCACGTTGAAGTCCAGAAGGCTGCAAAGGCTGCTCAAGAAGCACACGACTTAATGCTTCAATGGAACAAAGAAGTTGACCGTCAAAGAGAACTCGCTGAAGAGGCTCACCGTGAACTTCGCAAATCCAAAAAAGAAGCGGACAAAGCGCACCACTTCTACATTGTTTCGCTAAGATGCCTACACTCGATTCAGGACATCCTAAGAGCCATGCAGGGCACTGCAACTGGTGAGGCCCAGAGAGGTGCCCGTGGAGAAGTCCAAGACCTGATGGCAAAACTGATGAGTGGCGACACCATTTCTACTGAGGAAATGATGCAGTTGCAACGCTTTGACTAACTTCAAAGGCCATCGATTATTACAGCGCAATTAGGGAGATATGCAACATGATTGGCAAGGATGAAATTGCTTCTATCATCGAGGACTATGACCGTCTAAAATTACGAGTTGGAATGACTGCTAGCCATTCTGCTCTGGATATCTGCGATGGAGCAATCGAAGAAGGGTTTCCGACTGTAGCATATTGCCAAAAGGGACGGGAAAAGACCTATTCTGAATACTTCAAAACTCAAAGAACCACTTCTGGGAGAGTTCGGCGAGGAATGGTTGACAAATCGATTGTATTGGATTCGTTCAACGATGTCATGAATCCAGAGATGCAGGGTGAAATGCGCAAGAGAAACGTTGTCTACATACCGAACAGGTCGTTCACGTCTTACTCAAGCATTGATGATGTAGAGAATAATTTCCATGTTCCAATGTTTGGTTCAAGAAATATGCTCAGAATGGAGGAGAGGACCGAGGACCAAGATTACTATTGGATTCTCGACAAGGCCGGACTACCATACCCGGAAGCAATCGAAGACCCACAGGACATCGATTGCCTCGTAATCGTAAAACTTCACCATGCCCAAAAGAAACTGGAGAGAGGATTCTTCACTTGTGCATCATACGAAGAATATGTTGAGAAATCACAAACTCTTCTAAAGGAAGGCACAATTGATCAGGAGAGCCTCGATGGGGCAAGAATTGAGAGGTATGTAATCGGACCTGTATTCAATCTCAACTTCTTCTACAGCCCGCTTGAAGAAGACATGCCAAAATTAGAACTTCTTGGCGTCGATTGGAGATTTGAATCCTCACTCGACGGACATGTTCGACTTCCAGCACCTCAGCAAATGACAATGCCTGCTCATCAGCAAATTCCTGAAATGACAGTCGTAGGTCATAACACTGCAACCATTAGAGAATCTCTTCTGGAGGAGGCTTTCGAATTAGGTGAGAAGTTCATCACCGCCTCTAAGGAACATTACGAACCCGGAATTATTGGTCCGTTCTGTCTTCAAACCTGCATTGACAAAGACATGAATTACTCAATCTATGATGTTGCACCTCGTGTTGGTGGAGGAACGAATGTCCACGTTTCCGTCGGACATCCATACGGAAATGCAACTTGGAGAAAGCCAATGTCTTCAGGCCGAAGAATAGCTATGGAACTCCGAAGAGCTGCTGAACAAGACCGACTACTCGAAGTTCTAACTTGAGGTTGGTATGATGTCAGAAGTGATGTGGGTCATTATCTCATTTCTGATATTCATGTTCTTATTTGCTGGCGTAGGTATTGCCAGTATTCGTGTCAAAAAAGACACTACTGATGACTATCTCGTAGCCGGAAGAGGAATGCACCCAGCACTGGCCGCTCTTTCTGCAGTATCAACATGGAACTCAGGTTTCATGTTCATCGGTTTTATCGGATTCATGTGGACGATGGGTTATTCTGCAATCTGGGTATCTATCATTTCCACAATTGGACAACTGGTGGCATGGATATGGATTTACAAGTACATCCAAAAGGAAGGAAATGAGAGAAATATCCGTTCGCTATCCTCATTGGTTGCAAATGTCAAAGGTGCGCCTGAAGCAAAAATGGCAGCAATTTGTTCTGTCGCATTCTTGCTAATCTATGCTGGTGCTCAATTATCCAGTGGCGGTAAAGCACTGTTTGCAATGCTAGATTGGGATGAATGGGTTGGTATCTTAATCGGTTTTGTTTTAGTTGTAGCCTACTGCTATGCAGGGGGAATAAGAGCATCAATCTGGACTGATGCAGCTCAATCCTGTGTAATGATTGTAGGTTCTACGTTGTTGTGTTACGTTGCCCTTAGTGAAGTTGGTTGGTTTAGTGGCTTACACAGTTCCTTGAATAACATCGACCCAGCGCTCACCTCAGCAACTCCACCTGGCTTAGAATTTGGATTCAGTATGTGGGTCTTTGCCTTTTTCCTTGGGGGACTAGGGGTTGCAGGCCAACCACAAGTAGTTTCCAGAATAATGACATTAGAATCAGAAGAAGACCGTAAGCAAGCATGTCTTTGGTTCTTTGTTTGGCAAACTCCGTTCCTGATTTTGATGGTAATTATTGGATTAGCATCGAGAGTTATATTCCCTGAGTCTGATAATTTCGACCCTGAACTGGCCCTTCCAATGCTTGCAATGGATGTTTTAGGACCATTTTGGGTCGGTCTAATTCTGGCCTCAATATTTGCTGCAACAATGTCAACCGCCGATTCACAGGTTCTTGCTTGTACTGCTGCAATTACTGACGATGTGATTCCTGAATGGTCTACAGATCACAAGAAAACAAAAATCACTACCATTGTAATGGCTTTCATTGCCACATGCTTATCCTTGGGGGCATACTTTTCAGGAAATAATTCTGTTTTCTCACTCGTTGTTCTCGCAGTGTATGGTTTAGGTGGAATGTTCATTCCACTAATTCTCGTGCGAATGTCTGGATACAAACCAAGTTCGCAACATTCGATTATGATGATGACCGCAGCACTGGTAGCAGTAATATTTTGGAGAGTTAAAGGATATAACGTCCATATCTTTGAATCAGTCCCAGGAATGGGTGCGGCATTCATTGTTCACTTCATACTGATACTGAATGAAAACAAAGACCATTGGTTGGAGAAACTACCTGAAAAATCGGTCACAGCAAGTTTCATTGTTGGAATTTTAGTTCTAATCATACCTGTAGAATACTACTATGCAAACAATGCACCAACTCTCAAGGATTCCAGTCCAAACCCCGATTCAACTTGGAAACTCACCGTGGAATTCGAGCATTCATATGCCGAAGAAACAATCCTAATCAGTGATGGTTCAACAGATAGCTTCTATTTCGATATTCCTGCTGACGTGGTTCAGGTAACCTTCATGCTGAATTATTCGGAATCCAATGAAGGAGGATTCGGTGAACAATGTGATGATGTCGATTCAGGCTATGATTCAACTAATGTGCCAATGGAATTCATTGTATGGAATTTAGAAAATCTCTCCGGGCAAAATTGCGGTGGAAATTCACTCGGCGGATTCTCTACATTCAGTGGTAATTCTCAGGTTGATAAAACCTATAATAAGACAGATACATACCAAAATCTAACTGCTTTTATCGAAGCCATGGAAGTTGAGAAAGATGATGGAGAAATCGTATTTAATGTCAATGTAAATGTTAACAGAGCCACTCCAATAAATGGTGATAATGGTGAAGAAATTACGATGATTATTACTTATGTCAGATATGATAGCCACAAGTTAACTCAGATTGAATGACATACCTTCCTTGCCAACCTTCCAGCCTAATTCGGCCACAGGTGTATCATCTCTGCACAACGGATTCGTGTGATTTAGGTGAATGAATACTACTTCGCCATCTCCTTCTCGTCGCTCACCTAACATCTGGAGTGTTTGCTCAACAGGAGGATGTGGAACTTTGCTTTGGTCACGGTGCTTGAGTTCATCTGCACTGTAGAATGTACCATCGATTAGAGCAATGTCTACTTCAAAATGGTTTAACCAAGCTCTCAAGTCATGACCTCTCAACGTTTCCTGCCACGTATCATGGTCAGGTAAGAACAGCAGGGTCTTCTCTGCCTTGATTAGATATGCATGCATATCAGATAATTCGTCTCTGTGAGGAACTTCAATCGCTTCAACAATTACTCCTGGTAATTGATAGACACTAGCAACTCTAGGGATGAATACTCCATCAGATAGTAGTGCAGACCAGTGTGGAGTTCTCTCGATGAGATCCAGCATCATCTTTGAGCAATACAAATTGACACCTTTTGCCGCCATTGTTTCTTTTCCAAATAATCCAAGGCCATCGACATGGCCAATGTGTGCATGAGTGAGGAATACTGAATCGACAGAATTGCATCCCCAAATTCTCAACTGGTCACCTAAATGACGTGTTGCTTCGAAAAGATGCTTGCCACCTTCTGCATCTGTTAATCCAATTGATACAGGATATCTTTGCTCCAAGTCAATACAGCAATCACAGCCGACCTGAGGAACACCTCCGTCTTGAGCCGAACCTAATAGGACGACTTCAACCATCGATTCCAACCTCAAATCTTGCGAACCCACTGACGTGTGGTTGCATCACGCATGTACCATGCGCCGCTTGAAGTAGGATACTCTAGCCACTCATTACCATCGCTACGCATAGTTCCAACATCATACATTGTCGGAGTTGCAGGTGCAGCAGGTTGTGGTACAACTGCCTGATTCCCAGGTAGTGCTGCCGGGTCAGGCGATGCTGCTTGTACAACTGGCTGAACACTTGGTTGTTGATACTGTGAATAATCTGGCTGTGCAGTCATATCCGGCATAGCAGGTTGAGTAGCAACTGGTTGCTGATACTGTGCGTACGCTGGCTGAGCAGACATAGCTGGCTGAGCGTACATATTCGGCATTGATGGTTGAGCAGACATGTCTGGCATGCTGACTCCTTGGTTCCAATCCTTTTCTTCACCATCATCGCTTCTCAATCGTGTGATAACTAGTCCCAAGATGATTAGTACCAAAATTACCCCGACTGAAATACCACCATATTTGAGAACACTTCCACCTGTTTCTTCGACGACTGCTTCACATCCATTTTGCTTTGCTACTCCTACAATATCAGGACATTCGTCAGCGTTCTTTCCGTTTGGATTGTCTCCAAATCCATCACCGTCAGTATCGTTCCACTGGGAAGATTCGTTCGGGAATGCATCGATTAGGTCGGCCCAGCCGTCGTTGTCAGAATCTAAGCACCCTAGGACTCCTCCTTTGAAGGAATAGCCAGATTCGTTAGCACATGAATCCGGGCTCTTACCTACTGGATTGTCACCATAACCATCGCCATCTGAATCAGACCATTGAGTTGGATCACTTGGATTCCAATCTGTTCCTTTTGGCGGATCAGCCCATCCATCGCCGTCGAAATCAGGGCATCCTTCAACATCTTCAGTTGAATTACCATAGAAATCGGGACATTCATCATATCCATCGGCGATTCCATCACCATCTGAATCAAGATATTCGTTAGCATCCGCAGGGAATGCATCCATGAAATCAGCCCAACCATCGCCGTCTCCATCTGGACAACCTAGGATGTCGTCTTGCCAAGAATTACCTGGTAGAGTAGGACAGGCATCTTGGTCTCTAGCGTATTGATAATATTCGCCGGGCCAGTTCCTATTTCGGTCAATCCAGGAGAGGTTTCCGTAGTTATCGCCAAATCCATCTTCGTCCCAATCCGACCATTGTGTGTCGTCCGAAGGGAATGCATCGGCACCATCTCCAACAGACCAATCATCATCAGCTGTTGAATAACCATCCATGTCTGGGTCAGGACAGCCATATCTGTCTAGAACTGAGGTTCCTGAGATAGTTGGACAATGGTCAGGGGTGTTTCCCTCTTGGTTGTCACCATAGCCGTCACCATCGGTGTCAATCCATTGAGTTGGGTCATTTGGCAAATCATCATCTGAATCTGCCCAACCATCACCGTCGCCATCAGGGCATGCAAGGGTTCCACCTAATGTGGAATTACCAGCAGTGTTTGGACATGAATCCTCTAAATCAGCCCAACCGTCACCGTCAGTATCAATGCACCCGATGTAAGTTCCTAGAGTTGAAGTCCCGGCGATTTTGTTGCAGTCATCTGCGGCATCATCGAACCCATCACCATCATCGTCTGAATCTTCATCTGCATCTCTGCACCCATCTCCATCTAGGTCGTTAGATGAATCTGAAACCCACCAATTTCGAGGAGGAGTGTATGAACTCAAACAACTGTCATCGTCATCTTCGACTCCGTCATTATCATCGTCGTTATCTTCGCTAGAATCCTTACAACCATCGTTATCGAAGTCGGTCGTAGAATCGCTGGTCCAGTTCCATGCACCACCACGAGGGCAATCGTCACCCGAATTGTCNGTGATTCCATCGTTGTCATCGTCATAATCACACTCGTCTCCGTCTCCATCTAAGTCAGAATCGATTTGAAGTGGGTTGTTGGTGTTTGGACAGTTATCAGTCAGGTCATTTACTCCGTCATTATCCTTGTCAGCATTGTTAACTGGGTCTAAAGCCCAGACAACCAGATCTAGACCTCCACTGCTAGTAACTGATTGTGTACCTTTGTTAATCGTAGACTGGAATGAGCCAAAGGCGGCTGGAATGTCGGTCATGTTTACAGCTACTCCGGCGAATAAATCATCAGCACTGCTTCCAAGATTTTCAACCCAATCCCAATTTCCATTGGAATCAAGCATTGCCATGTATAGGTCTAATCCGCCATTGGTNTTTGCAACGTGAATACCGAAGGTTGTTGAAGTAGAGATTAGGCCTCCAACAATGAAATCTCCTGTAGAAGTTTGGGCTATCGACAAAGCCCTCTCTGTAGCACTGCTGCTCCCAGCGCTAGCCGCCCATGAAGTTGAACCAGATTTCAAGACTTTAACGACGTAAGCATCTCCATTACCTCTATCGGTCAATGTATTCTGATTCCCTGCGTCCATTGAACCCAAGAATACGCCTGAAACAATGACATCGTCATTTTGAGTGATAAGTAAATCCGAGGGTAGGTTGATCTCAGATGATCCACTTGAGAAACCAATGACATCTTGTGCTACACCAGATGAACTCCACTTGATGAGAATCGTGTCACGCTGGCTAACAGCCTGGTGAGTCATTCCGTTCTCGGTAAATGAACCGGTAGTAGATCCAACTTGCCAAATGTTACCCATGGAGTCAACGCCAACAGGTCCACCCTCATCATCACCAATTCCACCAGCTGTAACAGCCCANTTAGTTGCACCGGAATTCCTGTCAAGTTCAACTAAGAATAACTCATCATCTGGGCTTACCTCGGTAATTCCTCCAAAATCAGTTGTTCCTTGATGTACGCCAGAAACGATTACCTTACCCGAGAATGTCTCAGCTACTCCAGTGATAATGCTGAAATTACCTGTCCCACCTGCGGTGTTGAACGACGTAGCCCACATCCACTGGCCTGTTGGGTCTAGTTTTGCAACGAAACCATCACCAGCGCCGTTTTGTGTGGTCAAGGCCGGAGACGAAGGTTGTGAACCGAAAATAACAGTTCCAAAAATTAGCCCTGCGATGAAGATATCACCTGCCAATGTAACTTCCATGGTTTGCAATAACAATAGCCCTTGTGTTGCATCTGGCATTGTCGCCCATAGCCAGTTACCTTGTTCATCCATGGCTGCGACATAAGTGTCGGCATCCAGTTGGTTATTGTATGGAGAAGTTGCCTGTAACTGAGTGGAGCCGAAAGTCAGTGAATGTCTGGTATCTCCCGCAACGACCCAACCGTTTGGAGTAGCGCCTATACCGGTGCCATTTACGTGGCCTGCAGCGGTTCCGGCTTGAATCAAAAATTCAGGTTCAGAATTAGCGAATAATTTGTTGTCAACATCATCCAATTCTATATCGTTGGTTACAGGAATCAAACTCCCTAGTAAGATTGCGATGATAGCAATGCTCAGTATACCACGAGTGCGCATGTATGGTGGTCAAGTTTGAAGGTCATGAATCCTTTGTTCAATAGTTCATGTGTAATTTATTCGAAACTCCATCTAGAATCCATTCTGCACCAGTTGCATCCATGCCACTGTGAGCAGGCACTAAAACCTCGTATGTCTCCACAGCAGCTGTTTCAGAATCGAAGGTCCACCACCGAAGTAAATCACCCATTCCATCAGAATGTGAACGCCTTTCGGATAGCAGTTCTGAGAAATCTGGATTTGTATCAATTTCCAGATTAACATGATTCAACATTGGGGATCGTTCTAGCAATTCAAACTCTTGCAAAATATGCAAGCCTCCGATGTTTAGGACCCAGCGAGAGATCTCATCTTCGCCGGGACCTTTCAGTATTCCAGTTACCTTGTGAAGTTTAGCGGGAATCAAAACTGGTTTAGCTAATGAAACATCAAGACCTTTCTCTTCTAAAATTGAGAAATCATTAGACGGCTTGAGTGTAAATGGACCTGCTCCTGAGAACAATTCTGGTTCATTATGTTCAGCAGACTCTGTTTCTTCTTCCAAAATCTGTAATCTTCCATCTATAACTGCATGACCTATGAATGCAGCAATGTCATTCAAAGTCCATATCACCAAATTCCTGCCTTCTCTAGAAGGAGCATTNTGTACATCGAATGATATCTTTCGCTCAGCAATGAGAAGGTGATTACCCCTAGGCGCATCGAATAACCATGACTCTACACCTGCTATGTCGAGTGGAGCAAAACCTTGGCCAGTACCCCACAATTCCATGCCATCTTTCATTCCAAGATTTGATTGTTCTGGAGTGACATCGATTAGTCTTCCAAACCAAGAAATAACACCCGGNGCAGTTAGAGGGGGTGAATTGGTGTCAATGCTGACGCCCAANCTCCTGAGAACTGCGACCATATCAAGGGCCATACGCCCTCTAGGATGAAACCGTCTTTAGTTTCATTCTAGGTTATTGTTCAAAGTTAGCAAGTCTGAATCACCTGCATCTATGACTGTAATAGTCGAGATGCTGAAAGGCTTTCCAGATGCAACACCGAGGTCACGGTTAACCAATCCAGTTCGGTGCATGGTGACTTCCGGGTGCTTTGCAGCAAGGTCGTCAATATACTCCTGTGGGCAGTTTGCGGCTAATACGATGCACTTAGCATCACCTTTAGCACATGCATCAACTGCTTGGCGTTGACCAAACAATAGTTTCCCTGTTGTACTTGCAATCTTTAGTTGTCTACTTATATCCATTTTTCATTCCTCCACAATTTTGCTTCTCAATGTTGAATTCACTCTGGAATGTAATACAATTCCACAGAACCTGTACCAAGACTAATTGGCTGACCAACGATAATGTTCTCAGCAACACCAGTTAGGTTGTCTCTCTCTCCGATGATACCTGCCTTCAGCAAGTGATTGACAGTAACTTCGAAAGCGGCACGAGCAAGGATTGAGTGCTTTGTACCAGAAACACCGTGGCGACCAATCGCACGAACTTCTCCTTCGCTAGTCATTACATCTGAGACCATTAGCAAGTGTCTTACGTCAACTTCTAGACGTGCTCCGTCTAGAGTTGCTTGCAATTCATTGACGATTGCTTGACGTGCAGCCTCAATACCAAGGTACTCGTAAATCTCAATGATGTTGTTTGTGTAAGTCCTAGATCTATCGATTCCTTCCATGTCAGAAATTCTAGCAAGGTTACTTCCGATAGTGGACAGGTAGTACTCGCCAGTCTTGTCGTCCAACTGAACATTTGCACGCTCAATGTTAGGAACTCCTTTCAAGCGCATGTCTCTAATCTTGTCCTCAAGTTGTAGAAGTTCAGTGTATGAAGGCGGGTTCTCTGCCAAGGTCTTCATGTCCTCTTCGGTCTGAATTCCTGGAATCAATGTCAAAGTTGAAGGATTCTTTTCCTTGTCTGCTTCGACGTACAATCTTAGAGCACGCTCCAACTTGTCCTTGACTTCAGCAGGAGTCATACCCTTCTGCTTTAGGTTACCCTTCTTCAACTTCAGAACCAATCTTCGTTGAGCAACGTCAGTATCGATATCTGCGATGTTAACTGTTGTAGTAATTTCAATTGCTGCTGCCAATTTCTTAGCTGCATCCGCAGATTGACTCTTCTCACCCTCTAGGCGAATAGTCATGGTTGGAGTGTTTGGAACTTTACGAGCATCTACGATTTCGATAATTCTCGGTAGACCCTGAGTAACGTTAACTGTTGCAACACCCGCATAGTGGAAAGTACGCATAGTCATCTGAGTACCTGGTTCACCAATAGATTGTGCAGTGATAATTCCTGCAGCTTCGTATGGATCAATAAGAGCCATCTCTCTTGCCTTTCCTGCTTCAGCAACAAGTGCCGCAGCTTGCTTCTTTGTCAACTTAGCCATATCTCTGTTGTGAACTGCTTCAGTCAAATCGTGAATTGTCTGTTGAGAGAACGCGATTCCAGCATCGTCTGCTNCTGCCTTAATCGATTTGAAGACAGGGTCCTCTGCCAGATCATCGTCATAGATAGAAGGAATACCTTCTGAGTTCATCTCTGGAGTGTAAGGTTCCAATTCTTGAACTGTCTTTGCAGTACGACGGCGGCGTGTTCCACGGCGTAGGCGAACTGAGGTTGTCGCTGAGTTATCACTGGTTGCGTCACGACTTGGTGATGCTGCACCGGAAATAATTCCGTGAATTCTTGCAGCAGTATCTGAGTCAGTTTCACAGAACTGAGCAATCTCTTGGGCTGTTAGAATCTTCACGTCGTCCCACTTTCTGTCGTCTGCCAACTTGTGGGCAAATTCCTCAGGGACAAGCATGTCCATCAATTTCTTCTTGGTTGCGCTCTTGACTACCATCAGATTTCACCTCCTGCTGCTGCTTCAGAATCACCGTCTCCCCAAGATGTGGTTTCGAAATCTTTGTCTCCTCTGTCAACATATTCTTCTTCCTTCATCTTAGTAGGGCCATCGGTGCCCAGTGCCTCATCGACTACTACATCGATGTTGAACGGCTTACCGTGTACACCACGGCTTGGGTCGATTCCATCTTCTCCATAAGAGAACTGAATAATTCTGTCAGCAGTGTTTCTTACTGACAATTTCTCATCATCATAGACCTTCAAATCATCCATAGCGTTAATCAGCCTTCTCTGCATGTAACCAGACTTACTGGTACGAACCGCTGTATCGACCAGTGATTCTCTTCCAGATACTGAAAGCATGAAGAACTCTGTTGGCTCAAGACCACGCTTGAATGATGAGGAAATGAATCCCTTCTCTGTTGCACCAAGTCCGCCACGCTTGAAGTGAGGAAGTACACGCTGGTGATAACCACGTTCTAGACGTGCACCACGAACCTTCGCTTGTCCGATACTTCCTGCCATCATGGTCAGGTTATCCATTGAACCTCTTGCTCCTGAAATTGCCATTCCCACAGCAGCGTTAGAGTTGCCTGGGTGGTTCAGTTCTTCCTTAGCAACGTCACCAGCAGCTTGCTTACCTTGGTCAAGAATGACCATGATATTCTCTTCTAGTGTTTCTTTAGGAGTTCGTCCAGGTCTAGTTTCGTATCCTCTACCATCCTTACCGAACTTCTCAAGTTCAGCACGNACTTCAGCACGAGCTTCAGCATTGTGACGTTCAATTTCGCCCAATGCTTCAGCAGACAGATCTTCATCATCGATACCGGTGGTGAAACCTAAAGAGGTACATGCACCAATTGACAGACGAGTGAACTCATCTAGGAACTTTGCACCATCAGATGGACCGTTTGTCTGAACGATTGCATCCAGTAGTCTTCCATCTTCAGCACCGATAGCACGCTTGTCAAGAGTTCCGGAAACCTTTCCTTTCTTGACAACTACATCGTCATTGGAACGGCTTCTGAAACGCAAGTGGATGTTTTCGGGGATAATTACTGAAACCAAATCTTCTCCGTTGAAGTATTCTCCGTTTGGACCCTTGTGGACCTTAGGTAGTTCTCCTGTGTAACCAATGTTTCCTAGCATCTCNAGACCATGGCGCTTCGAAATCTGCGTGTCTGGCCTAGATAGTAGGTATGCTCCAGAAATGTGGTCGTGGATACCGCCGATAACAGCACCACCATATCTTGGNGTNAGGATGTGTTCTTGAACACGCATCAGAATCTTNGCNTCNGCACGTGCTTCTTCACCCTGAATNACGTGAAGGTTCATTTCGTCACCATCGAAATCNGCGTTGTANGGAGTACATACNGCNAGATTGAATCTGAAAGTGTGNCCTTCCATGACTCTNACTTCGTGNACCATCATNGACATTCTGTGAAGAGATGGCTGNCTGTTGAAGATTACAACNTCACCATCAATNAAGTGTCNCTCNACNNGTAGACCNGGCTTAGGNTTNCCATTCATGTCAACNGTNGATAGACGNTCTTCAACACGAGTGCGCTCTCCCCATTCGTTATCNGGNCTGCCACAGTGAGGACATGNTACCTCAAGGTGNTCTGGGAATGCAGAATCTGGGTTTGCAAGNTCATACTTCCAGCGGTGGTGNAGGACTGCTCTTGGGTCNTCCTCTGCAAGNGGNTTNCCATCAACATCTTCACCACGTAGGTTNGCNAANGTTGCNGCTTCGTCNATTGCATAAGANACCATNTCNTCTCCACCAGCAACNGCTTCTTCTCTNGAAACGAATTTCTTGACAACAAGNCCTGGNAGGAAGTTAGGTGCTGGCATNACAGAGTGTAGGTCGAATCTTTGNGTTGTCTCTTCCATACANTCNGGGTTNTGACATCGGAAACCTGCNTTGATTAGNCTGCTTCTCTCATTNATTCTGACACGGCGCTTGTCACCACGGATAACATAGTTAACACCAGGGTGAACNTCTGGACCACGCAAAATCATCTGTCNCATTTGNTCACGNTTACGGGTTGTAACACGGATNGGNACTGTCANTTCCTTAGCAACCTTAGTNGGTACNCCAACTTCNTTGACACCTAGNTATGGGTCNGGCGANATAACAGATCTCGCACAGAANTTAACACGCTTNCCAGACAGGTTAGAACGGAATCTNCCNTCCTTACCCTTNAATCTCTGAGTCAGAGTCTTCAAAGTTCTACCCGAGCGGTGGCGAGCAGGNGGNATTCCACTTGTTTGGTTNTCNAAGTAAGTNGTAACGTGGTACTGTAGAAGTTCCCAAAGGTCNTCAACAATCAACTGNGGAGCACCAGCGTCACGGTTTTCTCTCAATCTCTGATTGATTCTCAGTACATCGACAAGNTTGTGAGTCAAGTCGTCTTCTGAACGNTCTCCAGAGTCTAGNGTAATNGATGGCCTAACTGTAATTGGAGGTACTGGTAGNACCTTCAANATAATCCATTCAGGCCTGTTCTCCTTGTGCATTCCTAGGAAAATCAAGTGNTCTTGNGGGATACCTTGTAGCCATTCTCTGATGTCACGAGCGTTCAACTTTCTCTCAGTAGCCTTNGCGCCACCTTGAGCNACNATNTGTTCCTTGAAAGTTGTAGGCTTGTCNAGAACAATCTTNCCTTGTTGTGCNTTACAGTGCATACAAATGGTTCTTCGNGCTTCNGAAGTCTTCTTCTCAATCTCCTTGATAATCTTGGAGAATTCAGTNGAACCTACNCCGTGCTTNAGGATNATGTCNTGAACTCTCTTACGGTAGTAATCTTGCTCAGATGGCTCATCTTCGTTAGCCATGCCTGGAGCAGTACCGCCAGCTTCGTGCAGGAGGATCTTGCTACATGAGTTGCAAGTTGCTTTCAGTGCAGTCTTGATTAGGTTAACGAAACCAATGTGAATAACTGGCAATTCTAGTTGGATGTGGCCAAAGTGACCTGGGCTTTCGTCATACTTACAGTTGTCAGTAGGACAAAGTAGACCCGGTTCAATAACACCCATGTGAGGGTCCATCAAACCTTGACGGTAAGCGTGACCATCGTCCTTGTAGGTATCTGCGGTCTTAACCTCAACTGAGGACATCTTACGAATCTCAGTAGGGTCCATCAAGCTAAAGCGGATGCTTGCGATTCTCTTTGGAATCATTGTTGTGCTATTTCTGCTCATCTGCGGTCCTCCAGTTCTAGGCGCATTGCCACTCCGAGACTCTTCATCTCATCGAGTAACAACTTGAATGCGTATGAGGTTTGTACCTTGTACACCTCCGCTCCATCACCATGTATCGGTGACACATAAGTACGGCGTTTCGGATCAAACCAAGCGATGTGACCGGATTGGGCACAAACGAACAAGTCAATTCCGTCAGATTCGTCTAATAGACGGTCTTTGATAACCATCGATGCACCGTGTGCAATCAGACAATCACGCTCCATTTCTCCGAACCTTAGACCACCTTGTCGTGCACGACCTTCAGTCGGTTGACGGGTTAGAATCTGAACACGTCCACGGCTACGAGCGTGGATCTTACCAGATACCATGTGGTGCAACTTCTGATAGTAGATACATCCAACAAAGATTTCAGCCGGATATGTTTCTCCGGTCTCACCGTTGACCATTACTTCACGACCAGTGTGGTCGTACCCGTTACGGACTAGGCTGTCACGAAGGCTTCCTTCCTTCTCTCCGCGGAATGCAGTTCCATCGATTCTACGACCTTCTAGAGAACCGACCTTTCCACCGATCATTTCGAGAACGTGTGCTACAGTCATTCTGGAAGGAATCGCGTGGGGGTTGATGATAAGGTCAGGTACAATACCATCACGAGTGAATGGCATGTCTTCTGCGTCAACCAATCTTCCGATGACACCTTTCTGTCCGTGGCGTGAAGCGAACTTGTCTCCAACTTCTGGAACTTTGTGTGAACGAACCATACAGCGGACCAGGCGTCCGGAGTCAAGTGACTCTGTGACATACACATTGTCGACCCATCCTTTCTCACCATGGCGAATTGGCATGGACGATTCACGGCGTTCTTGTGCTTGCAAGAACGCTCCAGCTCCAGTTTCTTCCAAGAATCTTGGAGGGCTGGTCTTTCCGACCAATACATCTCCGCCTTCTAGGTACTTCTCAGGATGTGGAAGTCCGTCTGATTCAAGGTGGTCGTACGAACCGACTGGCTTCAGACCCTTGACTTCTTCAAGGCCCGTACCTGGAATTTCGATTTCTTCAACTTGTCCACCTGGGAACCGGCGGCGCTCGGCGTTGTATGTTCTGTTGAAAGTAGAACGGCCCAGAGCGCGCTGTACGCTAGATCGGTTCATGATTACAGCGTCCTGCATATTGTATCCATGCAGGCTCATTACAGCTACGATGAAGTTCTGGCCACCAGGTCTGTCATCGAACTTTGTGGTGTCCATTGCTTGAGTGTGTGTAATCGAGCGCTGAGGGTAGTGCAGAACGTGCAGTCTTGTATCAGGTCTTAGCCTGTAGTTGGAACTTGGTAGTCCCAAGGACTGCTTGACCATCGCTGTACCACCTGTGACACGAGGGGTAGAGTTGTGTTCAGGATATGGAATCAGTGAAGCACATACACCCANTACTAACTGTGGGTCAATTTCACAGTGAGTGTGNTCTGAAGTGTAAAGCAATGGTACTTCGAATACTGCATCTGCCTTTTCACCGTTAGGCATGGTTACTCTAGCCTGAAGTTTTGCCTCCGTAGTAGATGGCTCGCCTAAGTTCAACCAAGTTACGTTGGAATGGCTAACAGGCCTTCCTGCGAATTCATTTCCTTCAGGAACGACTTCAGGAAGTACGAACGGTCGAGGTGCGATGTAGAGATCTTCTTCCTCCTCAGCATCAATCCATTCAACTACACCTTCGTTGACTAGGTCCTTGAATGTCAATTCACCTGCAGAAACCATCTCGAGATGCTTCTGAGTCAATCTTGGTGCNCCATCGTANAGAATNAGNACAGGTCTCAAGATTCTACCTTTGTCNGTGTTGATGAATATGTCCTTGTTNACGCTATCATATCTNATTGANACTTCAGACCTAATTGCACCACGACGGCGAGCATTCTTGAATTGAGTTACGAGATTCTTACCGCGCTTGTGGACTCCATAGATGTCACCATTGACGTGTATTCTATCACCATCTGTCCAGTCATCTGGCTGGAATACATCCATCTCATCCAAGCGAGTACGGATTTCTTCCTCAGGAACTGCTTCAGAGATATCAATCATCTGAGCAGCATTCTTTACCAGACCACAGTTCTGACCTTCAGGGGTCTCGTTAGGACACAATCTTCCCCACTGAGTAGGGTGCAGGTCACGAGCTTCGAAGTGAGGTTGGCTTCTAACNAGTGGGCTAGTTACACGGCGCATGTGAGANAGAGCCGANAGGAAAGTNGTTCTGTCNAGNAGTTGGCTTACTCCAGAGCGGCCACCGACCCAGTTTCCTGTTGCCAGTGCGTGCATGATTTTGCTAGTTAGAACGTCAGGCCTCAANCAAGATGTGATCTTTAGTTCACGCTTGCGGTTGTGGTGGCGTTCTAGTTGGTACTTTAGGTCACGAGCAAGTTGTCCCATCGATACACGGAACAAATCTTCGATTAAGTCACCTGCCAAGCGAACACGCTTGTTTGCATAGTGGTCCTTGTCGTTTGGCTTGCGACTTGTGATTGCCATTTCTAGAACTTGTCGGACGATTCTTCCAAGGAAAATCGCCTTCTTCTTACGGTCTTCAACTTGGTCACCCAAGTGAGGAAGT
Organism: Methanobacteriota archaeon; assembly: GCA_002727695.1. The sequence goes on from PBXT01000008.1 coordinate 42,856, forward strand.
AGTTCACGGTCTAACAATTGGTTGACTCTTGCTTCACGGTATTCCTTTTGTTGACCAGCAGCGAATTTCTTCTCAAGCCAGCCATGTGCTTCATCCATTGAATCGACAGCGTACTCTTCGTTGTCTTTGACTTCGTTGATGTTAGCAACGATGAACTTGAATGTCTCAGTAGGACCTGCAATTGCCTGGAACAATTCTTGGTCGTTCTCGATACCAAGAGCGCGCATTAGAAGTACAACAGGAATGGCAGTTGTTCCAGCAGTACTAATCTTAACCATTAGCATACCATCACGGCGCTTTTCTACTGTTAGTGGCTTTCTCATACCATCCTTTTGCGAGAAAATCTTCGCAACTTCAGTCTTCTTGGCGTATCTCTTGTTGATTTCGACTGTAACACGGTTAGGTGCTAGGTCTTCCATAGAGATTAGTACTCTTTCAGTACCGTTGATGATGAAATAGCCGCCAGGGTCTAGAGGGTCTTCGCCCTTCTGTCTCAGCAATTCTTCCCACATCTTTCTGTCCTCATCAGAGGTTGTTGGGTGCAGGACGCGGTCTCCTGCGATGTGGTTTGCGTGCAGGTTACATCTGCGGCTGCGAACCATGATTGGCATGTTTCCAACTTGTACACCTTTTTCCGGTTGGGTTGGAACGCCATTCCTGTAAATTGTGAAGTCCAGCTTTACAGGTGACATGTATGTCAATTTTCTCAGGCGGCACTCCATTGGTTGTGAAGGGTGGTCGCTACCATCGGCTTCACGAATTGTTGGCTCACCGAGCTGAATATTCTTAACTCGGATGATGATATCTTGGTCGATTACGTCAAGTTTGATCAAACCGCCCTTTTCATCTTCAACTTCTTCGTCAGTACCAACTCTGATACTGCGAACGATCTTCTCCATTCTAGATAGAGAATTGTCCCCCGTTGGAATACAATCATCGTAAGACGCCAACTGGTGATTGACTAAGCTACGTTCTCGGAAAAATGATTCAATTATCTCCTTCATGGTACCACCTCAGCTCAGCTGCCCTCCACGATTAGTCTGTAAGCAACAGAGACACCGGCGGATGGTGACTTTCTTACAACCTTCAAAACACGGTCTGCTAACCATCCAGCAGGCAGAGGGACGTGTTCCTCATCTTCGCTGGATGCAGCATCATGTGCCCTTTCAGTGGTTTCTTTAATCACTTGGACAACTGGATCAGTAATCAAAACCTTAGGAAGTAATTCCTTTGCAAGTCTGGACTCGCCGGTTTCTTCGTCGGTGGTCAGTAGACCCCATGGAGCAAGTTGCTCCTCTTCTTCTTCAACAGGTACTAACTCTTGGTGAGGAACTAGGACGTGGTTGAGTACGTTGAATTTTGTACCTGCCAAATCCATATCGTCATCGTCAAGAGCCTTTCTAGAAATGGTGATTTTGCGGCTTCTGCGCTTTTGTCTGCGCTGACCTAATTCTGCGAGTGCATTCATTGCGCCGGTGAAGATTTCATCGTCTTTGGAAACGCCGAGTACAGATGCAATTTCATCTGCAGGCATTGCCTTGATGTCAGTCATGTTTCGATCTGTCGCAAGTTTGTGAGCATATTCTTCTGCGATGCCCATTTCCATTAATCGCTTCTTAGTTGCCGACTTTACTACCATAACACACGCCCCGCCTTGCCCCAAATACACCGGTCCTGTTCTTGTCAGGCGGGCCTGACGGGGTTCGAACCCGCGACCGTCCGGTTAAAAGCCGGACGCTCTACCTGACTAAGCTACAGGCCCAAATGTATGTCTTGGGCCTCTTGGCGGACCTGTATGGGGTTTTTAAATCCTCCGCCATCAAAAAAACTACGCTGAACGCAGGACAGAGCGGGTCCGAGGATAACCTCGCTTACAACCCTAGTTTTCCGCTCAATAACATAAAGGCTTCGGAGAAAAATTGTGAAAAATCGTCTAAACGCTAGACGCAATTGTAGTTAACTCGTAATACAGCTAACCATGCAATAGGAATTAAGCCTCAAACACATGGGAGTAATCGGACCCAATGAACAATGACAGCGTTTTTTCTCCTGAAGATACTACTCAGGAGGTCGCAAGACTGGACAGGCCTTCAAGGACCGTATCTTGGAAGCCTACTGGAAATTATGAGTTCAAAATCATAATTCCTCCAACGGTTTATCCACCAAGAGAAGATACTGATTTATTTGCTAAAAGACTCATAAGTCTTGGACCTGGGAGGGGCAGAAAATTCCTTGAGATTGGTTGTGGTTCTGGCGCACTTAGTTTGTTAGCATCATCGCTTGGATGGAAAGTTAGTGCTTGCGACATAAATCCCTTCGCAGTGGTAGCTAGCAAAGGTAATCTAAACTCTCATGGTTTAGATGGACAAATCAAGGAAGGTGGAGTTGGACCTGAAGAATTCCCGTTTATTGACAAATTTGACCTAATAATTTGGAATCTCCCCTACATACCTGTAGCCGAAGTCGATGACGTTCTTGGACCAATGGAGGAAGCGGCTCTGATAGACACCGATGAAAGGGGTTTAGCGAACAGATTAGTCGACTGCATCAATGCCAACCAATTACTAGCAAACAATGGTAAAATTTTGATCTTAGGGAGAGAAAAATTGCATATTGAAAACAATATTTTCGCGGTAAGAAAGTGGGATGTAATCGATTTTGAAGATGGTGAAAAACTCGCTATTCGTTGCCTATGGAGGCCTTTTGAAAGTGCTGTCAACAATTTTGTAAAAAGAACAGGTTCGACAAATGATGATGTAATGGAGTTTTCAGAAATAGGTAGCCATGTTTCTTCATCCTGGCAAGACTCCGGGAGAGGCCGAAGGAACAGAAAGTGGCATTCTATAGAAAAATCATATGCGGGCTCTTGGGTTATTGCTGAAGGTCCAAACATTAATCCTGGTTTAATTCAACTTGCAGGGGGACTTGCATTCCTAAATTCAATCAAAGACGTTNGTCTNAAATTGAAGTGGCCAAATGATATCCTCTATGAAAATAGGAAAATCTGTGGCATTCTAGTCGAAGGCAAATCAATTGGAAAGGTCACAAAGGTGGTGATTGGGATTGGAATTAACTTGAGTGGNATTNGAAAAATTGANGNTNTTGAAATTGCAAGTCTTGATGAGATTTCCGATATTTCGCACGAAATAATCGATGCCAGATTAAACATAGAATTATCCTCGCTTTTGGAAGAAAAAGAGGGTCTTCCGCCAGTAGATTTTGAAGGAATTAAAAAACAAGTTCATGATTTAATGCTAGATTGTGGCAAGCCTAAGTTTGAGGGGAAAATCTACCAAAAGTTCGAATTAAATGAACGCGGAGAATTGGTTTTAGACGGTTTGATTGTGGATGATGGAGAAGATGTAGAATGGATCTAATCTTCTAGTAGTGCTTCCACCGGATCATCTTCGGTTTCCTTGTAGATTCTTTTCAAAATTCCAAATGCCAAAATCAACACTCCAATTGGATAGAGTCCGTAATCAATGATTATTCCTCTACTTACTGAATAATCAATCACTGAATCTTGTTTCACCGAGAAATTGAATGTATAAACNCCAGAGGATGCAGCTTCATATTTCCATTCTTTGTTTTTGCTGTCAATGAAATCTGAAGTCTCATCAGGTAAAATCACAGTTGGCCTAACTTCTCCCTCTTTTACTTCAAGGGTGAAGACATCTCCTTCAGACAAATCATACTTGACTTCAAAGTAATCACATCCGTCTTCATAGCAATTAAGCGAAACAGGAGTTGACCATGCTTGAATTACTAACATGGTCAGAAGAATCGTCGAGCCAATGAGGATCATCACATCCTCGCTCTTTACAGGCGGTGCGGCTCCTCCTGCTCCCATAATTTAGCGGGGTACGGTTTAGCACTTCAACGCTTTCTTGGCTTTCGAGAGAAATTCATTCGCTCACGAACTAAGCGGATCTTGCCACTTGCGGTGACACAAACTACTCTGCCTTTGCCAAGTGATTCTCGAATTGAATCGTATTCTTCCAAACGAACGACTAAGATGCATTTTCCATCCTCAAAATCGTACAATTTAACGGGCAAATCTTGCAAATAATTCTCCAATTCGCTCCTTGAATTGAAGCCATCGCATTCGCAACCAATCCATCGACGCTTGCCTCGCAATGCCTTTGTCAATTTCTTGGCCATAACTAATCCTCAAGGGCACTTGTCTTAACATGATGCTATCACTCGCCGGTTTGGGCGGACTCATGAGTGACGAATCCGGAGAGTCGTTTGAACAGATTGGAATCATCCAGCTGATCAAAAATATGCTATCNCCGCGTACTTTACCTCACATAATCATGATAGCATTGATCTCTACTATTCTTCTATTCTTGGTCGAATCACAAGAAGTACTTGTTGCTATGTCTTTTATTTCATTGGCAATATCATATGTGTTAGTCGCAATTCTTTCCAATTCCAAGATTGTGCAAAACTTAACCAAGTTGCCAGATCAAAAAAGCGAATCGCAATGGTTAGTACGTTTGTTCTTCAGTTTTAGAATTACAATCGTACCAATCCTAATTGCGTCAATAATTGTCGGAATACTTTGGAGTTTCACTGGCGGATACGACAATAAATGGATTTCGCCGCTACTAGCATCTTTGTTCATAGTTTGGTCAATAGCCCAAGCAGCATCATTCCGAGCAGGTATGGTCGAGTGGTTAGCTAACGGATTGGGTGATGCCAAGTTACATACCTACCANGAAAAAATCTCTACTGCATCTCAGATTTTTGTAGTACAAATTTTCGCTCTAGTCATTTTGTGGCTAGGTCAAATAATAAGTCAAACCGAAAAAATGACNCTACAGGATGCGTTAATTGGCGGTATTGCGTTCATTGTAGTCAGTGTTGTACTACAAGCCGTAACGCTTTGGCTCACTCGTGATGAAAGAGAAGCATCGGGGAATGAAAAAGGCATGGCGGCATTTTCATTCAAATGGATGATAGTAGCACAATTATTCATCACATGGCACGCATTTAGCATATACAGAAGGGCTGCAATGAATCCATCAGATATTTCGACAATAATTGAAGAAGGCTTGCTAATGGCCTTTACAGTAATATTTGCTGTATGGTCTCTAACTACTTACACAGTTCGCGATGGTAAGAGGTTGATATCTGAAGATGCATCGCTTCCGCTAGGAATCTCGTTTGGTTATGCATATGCTGGCTCCGTTGCAATGTTGACAGGTACGTTTGACAACCTAAAGGAAGTCATGATCTTTGGACACGTGCTCTCAATATGCGCAATGATGCTTCTATTGAGGCCGACGCTCAGAGCCAGCAGAATTACCTCAGAAATGTTCCTCAACGCTAAATCAGTAGACATTTCTCGAGAAGTTGAAGTCGAAGATGACGAAGGAACTGANGAAGAAGGTCCTGAAAGGAATGAGGAATCAGAAGAAGAATGGCAAGAAGACCAAGANATTGATTGGGACAAAGGCATCGATATTTCTGAAGATACAGATTGGGATGACTCTGATGTCGAAATAGCAAAATCAGACGAGGCTTAGGTTGGATCTTTCTTCAAGTCCTGCAACAACAGCAACCACTCTTATCGTACCTTGTAAGTCATCACTTACTCGAGCACCTAATATCACTTGAGCGTCCTCATCAAACCTAGCCGTGAATGCGTCTGCAATCAATCCAACTTGACCAACGGTCATACCTGGGCCACCTTCAATTTGAAGTAAACAAGCCTTAGCACCATCAAAGGATAAATTCGCTAGAGGAGCACTCATTGCATCTTGAAGAAGGCCGTTTGCATCATCCGGGTCTCCTTGACCTACCAGCAAAGTGGAGCCGCCAGAATGACCAACGATTGTTTTCAAATCCATCATGTCGAGATTGATTAAACCTAAACGCATCAGCGTTCTTACTAGTCCATCCACAAATTCCTCTACCCATGAAGCACCGAGGCGCCAGTCAGTGCCTCTTTCACGAGCTTGCCATGCCAAACGGTCGAGGTCAAGNCTAACGCATACATCCGAGTTGGCTTCTAATTTAGAGAGACCTTCCTTACTAACTTTCAATCTGGTCTCCTGAGCTTCAAATGGAATTGCCGCGATAGAAATCACAATCGCTCCGGCTAAGCGTGCTTGTCTAGCAAATTCCGGCGCAGCACCAGTTCCTGTGCCGCCGCCAAGTCCGGTAAGCAGCACAACCATTTCAACACCATCTAACAAGGTTCGAGAAACACTTGAGGCTTGCCTCATTCTTTGCTCTCCCAACGGGGGCAATGCAGCGCATCCGGCACTATCAAGGTCTTTACCGAGTCTAATCACGTGGGCGTCCTCGTAATCAAAAGAAGATTCGTCAGCATCTATCAGGACCAAATCAATTCCNTGACCTGTGCGCAGGTGAGCTCTTTTGGCCCAAGAAGAGCCCAAACCACCTACTCCTGCAATCAGGATTTGGGCTCCATCCATAGTATGTCCTTACATTGGAGGTTATTCAATCTCTGCCCACATATCTTTGATATCGGCGCCTTGCATCACGTGCCCATGCATTGTCAGGCTCAAGTCGCAAAACTTTGTCATATAGTTCAACTGCTTTTTCAAAATCNGAAAAATGGCGACCATACAAATGNGCGAGATTGTTTAGAACAGGGATACATTCGTCATCTTCGCCCAACAATTCTAGAAGAATTTCTTCCGCTTTTCCGAGATTATTTCTCAGCATTTCCTCTTCGGCTTCTTCCAGTTTGATTAGATGTTCATTTGAGAGGTCATATGTGTTCTCAAAAGGGTGGTCTGACATGAACTCTCCTCACCGTGCTTGAACATATGATTTGCCTTTGCTTGTTTAGGGAAAAAAACGCTTCAAAATGTTACACTGCACGACACTCTATCGAAGATAGAACAAGGAACGATTATAGGGGCAATCCGAGTGGCACAAATCACTGGGGTTGGCTATGCTAATGTCGAGAGTTTTCCAGCGAAGTATCTTGCCATTGATACTCGTGACTTTGATGCTCCTACCGGGCATTACAAACGCATACCCTGAAGGCATTGGAGGAGAGCAGCCTCACGGCGACTACACAATCGCTGACGTGGCCAAAGAAGGATGCCTTTGTCACGGCGAAGAACCGAGCAACTCAGTAATGATCATCTTGGTCGACGTACCGTACACTTGGGTTGCAGATGCAACATACGACATGCGCCTCGAAATTATTGGAGGGCCGGATACCAACATGGGAGGTTTCTCTGCTAGAGTTAGCGCTGGAGAACTATCCGGAGACGGAGATAATTGGGAAGATGATGTCACCACACTGACTCACCAGTCACCAAACTCTCGCGTTTTCACCATATCTTGGACTGCTCCGGCTGACAATTCATCTGGTACCACAGTAGACTTCTGGATAAGTGGCAATGCAGTAAATGGTGCTGATGGACCTGCTGGAGATTACTGGAATCAAATCGTATTCAATCTGATTGAAGTCGCCGAGGATGACAAGCGCGGAACACGGTCGCTAATTGCTGGAAGTGGGACTCCTGAAGCCCCAGAAAGCAAATCTGGTGAAATCGACATATCAACACTAGGTGCAGGATTCAGAGCACACTGGCTAGGGCTGCTAGGATTCGGAGCAGTAATTGCTGTGATTATTTTCTGTGGACTCCTATTGCGTTATGGATTCTCAACATCTTACAAGGGACGTAGCAATCTTCTGCGCTTAAGATACAAGATTAACCGAAGAGGTGACCAGTGATGGCTAAGGATACAATCACCCAATTATTGGAGAAAGTCGCTTCCGGCAAGGTTAGCGTGAAAGATGCAAGAGTTGCACTAGAAGACGCATCACTAACCGAAGAACAGATGGATGCTGCAATCAATCATGGAGTATTCAATCCTGCAGAACCAGGAACCATAATCTCTGCATCATTGGCACCATCTGGAAACTCTGCCCTCACAATCTTCTTCTTTGCATGGGGAATATTCTGGGCATTGTATTGGTTCGGCACAATGCTGTACGGATTGCTCAATGGCTCATCTTGGGAGCAACAACAGTTGTCTTACCACATGGCAATGGGCCTAACTACTCTTATTATGATGGGTATTGTTTACCTAAAGTGGGTATTGCCTGACACAATTATCGTCAAGCACAGCCAGAACAAGTACATCCCTGAACATCAGAAGGATTGGAGAGAATACAAGTGGTGATACAATGGACGATAAGAGACTAAGACCAGCACCATCGCTTGAAGACTCTGTTCTGTCTTCACTAGGGGAAGTTTCTGTAAACCGTAGGCAATTCATGCGCTACGGATTCAATGCAGCAAGTGGAGTCCTAGTTGCAACTCTCGGCGCTCTAGGATTTGCTTCCATCCTTATGCCACCATCCGGAGGAGGCGGTGGAGACTCATCTGTACTTTATTGGGCAAAGGGCCGTGAAGAAGAAGCATGGTATGGTGCGAAGCACCTACAACCGATGATGAAATCCGACTTCGAAGCAGAAGCTGCTAACTCAAATGTCGGAATGTCTGGAGCACAAGGTGTTTGGAACGGACTCCCGGTAATCGTAAATTATGTTCCACACGCAGAAAACTCCGGGAAGCCAGTTGCTGACAATTCACCTCGATTCCAAGAGATGGCAGGATACGACATTGGAGGAAACTATGTCGGGCACGCAACTGAGTTCCTGCTTGGAAACCCCGAGGTCTTCGACCCTAACAACAACCTGGTAATGAGCTTCGCAAGATGCACACACTTGTGTTGCATTCCGGGATGGCAATTGGTTACCAACACTCAAACAGATGACAACTGGACTCCAGGAGGAGGAGATGACGGTGGAAGCAAGATGTTCTGNATCTGCCACTCCAGCAGATTCGACCCTACAGCGATTGAAGTAAACAGAAACGCAAACAGATCNACTGGAGCATCATTCGAATATCTCGGAATAAGAAGAGCGGGTGGACCTGCGCCACTAGGATTGCCAATTATTCCTATTGTCATGAACGGAGACACCATAGAAGCGTCTTCAGATTACACGGGCTGGTTGACCTATTGCGACTGAGGTGATTAGATGAGCACAATATTCTGGGTACTTTGGTTCTTTATTGCCTTCATTATTGTCCTAATCGCATTCACACTGCGCAAGGAGAACGAAGAAATCCCTCGAAGAGAGATTCTTCGCGCTGTTGAATCCAGCGGCAAGATGGGGTTCGCCGAGAGGACATTCCTATGGGTGTTCTCTTTCCTGGACACCAGATTCCGAATTCAGGACTACTGGAACATGAGTAAAGGCGCTTACTACAACATGCACCGTCAGATGCCGCTGACACACGCAGAAAAATACAAACTGCGAATTATCTGGTATTGGTACCCACTATACTGCTTGGGAGGAATCTCCTTCCTTTCATTCATTATTCTAGTAATCACGGGAACCGTTCTTGGAATATACTACGTTCCTGGTGGTGAAGGTGACCCATCACCTGCCTATGCTAGCATGCAATTCATCATGACCCAACTTCCGTTTGGTTACATTATTCGTGCAGTACACCACTGGGGAACTCACTTCATGGTAGCATCAGTATTCCTACACATGTGTAGAGTTTA
>PBXT01000009.1 GCA_002727695.1 Methanobacteriota archaeon
TACTGCGCGGTGGAACAGAGCACGTCGTAGACGAGATTCGCCGTGCATTCGATGACGCAGTTGGCGTAGTTTCAGTTGCATGGGAAGACGGTGCAGTTTTGACTGGCGGAGGAAGTGTTCTAGCAGCTTTGTCTCGCGAACTAAGGTCCTTTGCAGAGTCTGTAGGCGGTCGAGAACAGATGGCGATTGAAGCATTTGCAAGTGCCCTAGAAATCATTCCAAGAACTCTTGCAGAGAATGCTGGTTTGGACCCAGTTAACACAATTATAGAACTTAGAAAGTCTCACGCTGACGGTAAAGGATACTCTGGAATCAACGTCGAAGATGGTGGTGTAATGGACATGCGAGAAGCAAATGTCCTAGAGCCGCAAAGAGTGGTTGAACAAGCGATTCAATCAGCTACTGAAACCGCAATTATGATCCTTAGAATCGATGATGTCATCTCTTCCAAGGGCGTATCTGGTGACGACATGATGGGTGGAATGGACGATTTCCACATGTGATTGGTTGAGTAACTTTTTCTCACACCAAATTTTCTCTCCCTTTAGGGAGAGGCACGAACCTTCAAAGACTACTTCCAAGTGGCAAAGAACGCTCAGCGTGAGCACCGGGTGATGTCATGCCAACCGTCGCAAAGGTATGGATTGAAGAAGATTGTATCACATGCGATGCATGTCAGGACATTTTGCCAGAAGTTTTCGAGGTCACTGATGACACTAGTTTCATCAAGGCAGAAGTCAGAGAAGACGGCTCATTCGACCGCAACACTGGCTTTTCTGCAATCAAGAACGAGTTCCGTTCCGAGTTCTCTGAACTAATCGAAGAGGCTGCTGATGCTTGTCCTGTCGAGATTATCAAGTTCGAGTATGAGGCTGGTGCAGAAGCAGCGACTGAAGAGGTTGCACCAGCAGTGGAAGAAGCAGTAGCTCCTGCAGCAACAGAAGCAGTGGCAGGAGCGGACGATGGTGTTCTAGCACCGTTAATGTCTGGCGACAGAAGCCTTGCAATATTCTTCGGTTCTCAAACTGGAAACGCTGCGGGTCTAGCAGAAAAGACTGCAAAGATGGCTGTGAATTATGGCCTAGAACCAACCGTTATTGACATGGATGGATATGATCCTGCGGCTTTCTCATCTCACAAGAGAATCCTAGTAATCACTTCGACATGGGGAGAAGGCGAGATGCCTGACAATGCAGACGCTTTGTGGAATGCAACAGTTGCAAGCAANCCACCNATGTCCGACGTACACTTTTCTGTATGTGCAATCGGTGATACTTCCTATGATGAGTTTTGTAAGGCAGGACTAGATTGGGATGAGAAATTTAAGGCTCTTGGTGCAACATGTATCGAAGAAATCAAACTCTGTGATGTGGATTTCGAACCACCTTGGTTGGAATGGGCCCCAATGGCACTTTCCAAGATCGCTTGTGTTGACTCTTCTGGAACTTTCCACGAAGAACTGCTCGAAGCAATGATTGCATTTGGAGCAGGCGAAGAAGAAGAAGCAGATGTAGGCGATTTCACACCTGGGCAAATCGTTCAGGCGGATTTGTCGATCACAATGCGTATCTTCCGCTACAACCCAATTATGGCGCAATCTGGTTATGATACAGTTGCAGTAGCACTTCCTGGACACGCTTCTCTCGAAGATGCACTAGTGGCAATCAAGCGCGAGGTCGACGGGTCTCTAACATTCAGAAGTGGTTCAATCGCAGGACAAGACCCACTAACTGGAATCAAAGCAAATGGCAGAATCCTACCAGCAGATACTACCAGAATCTGCGATGTTGTTTCCGACGGAGATACACTAACTATCGAGCCAGTTCCTGGTTATGATGTTGTTAAAGACCTCATGGTCTCCTATGACCGTTATGATTCAGCCCGTGCAGAATCAAAGCCATGGATGGAAGCTGACCCTCGTCAAGGCGAGCGCCTTATCTCTGGAGCAGCAATGGGAACAATGACCTCTGCAGAAGCGACTTACTTGCACACTCTAGCAGATGTTGGTTCTCTTCAATTAGTCAACGCAATGTCTGATACATACGATGTTGATGAAGAATATACTGGGCCTGGAATTGCCCTGCAAAGATGGGTTAGAAGCCAAGACCCTCGTTCAGGTAGTGGTCACGTCAAGCAAATGTTCGAGCTGATGCAAAGGAAAGGAGGTGTTTGGGATGAAGCTGACATTTCTTCAATCCAGCGACATGGTATTGATGGCGCACAAGCTGCTGACTCATTATACGCCGCCAGAGCAAGATTGTTGGCTGAATACAAGTTCACTGGTCGCAGCGGCAGACTAGTCAAGAACTATTCACGTTCGGTCAAGTTGTCCGGAAATGTCAACGAGACCACCCTTTACCGCTCTGTTCTAGGCCCTCTTGGCCTCGGTTCAAACCTCATGAACGGCGTTTCTCTGCGTATGATGCTTGGATTCACTAGAAACGGTGGCCCGATTATGCGTGGCTTCCAAGGCATGCTAGTTCCCCCAGCAGGAATTGGTAAGATTCCAAATATGTTCAACGGTAAAGTCGCAAACCACCATGAGGTAGTTGCAATATTCAACGAACTGGATAGTAGATTCTGAGGTGTTTGTGNTGGTTAAGTATTCTTATTATCCTGGAAACGTGGCACGACAATCCTCTTACGAGGTTGAGGATACAATCCAACCACTTTGCAAGACATTAGGGATCCAGTTATTCGAGATTGTTGGTTACAACAGTGATGGTGGAAACATTATCAAACAAGGCAACAAGGACCTACAACTTACTCTAAATGCTAGNAACATTGCATTAGCTGAAAAGAATGGCCATCACATCATCACAGCATGCGCTTCAGCACAAGGTATTCTTCACGAGGCACTGGAAACTTTCAGAAACGATCCAATAGCCCTTGCAAACGCAAACACAGTACTTTCCAAGACTTGTGGAATCACTGCCAAAGCTGACGAGATAACAACAAATCACTTGCTACATGTGNTAGTCGATGAAATTGGTCTTGACAAGGTCGAAGATGCGGTTATCAACCCACTAAACATGGATGTTGCATGCTACTATGGTCCACACATGCAACGTGCTGGAGCATGCGGAGGAGACGATGCTTGGAATCCAAATTACATGGAGAAACTAATCACTGCTCTTGGTGGAAGGCCTGTTGAATACAAATCAAAGACGTCCAGTGTAGGAAATCCGTCTCTACTTTCTCTTGGTGACTCCGTCATGAAAATGACTGCTAGAGTTCTCAATGATGCGAAGAGAGCAGGCGCACAAGTCATTGTCACTGCTTGTACTCAATCTCATTCTAATCTTGATTCATACCAAGGAAAGGCAGGAAGAGTTGCTAATAAAGATACNAATATTCCAGCCGTCAATTTGACTGAGATAATCGCCTTTGCTTTAGGACACTTCCCTGANAGNTTTGCNCAGTTNAAGACACGTGCATTATTGATTGGATCCTGATTATCCATGCAGGAATTTGTACAAGTCTTTAGCTTGTATTGAAGTGACTCCTTTGATTTGAGTTAGTTCATACTCACTTAAGTTGCATAGCCCCATAATATCTTTTGCAACNGACATTATTTTCTTAGCGGTAGCAGTGCCAATTCCTGGTAGTTCCGCAATCAATCTGACTCTCTTTTCAAGAACTTCATTATTCCATTTCTTCGAAAGTACACCTTCTTCATTTTGCCCTCCAATTATGGACATAATTTCTGCTGAAGCAGCCTTGATTGCAGATTTTTCTGCTCTATTAGTCCTTTTTTTGGCATGGGCAATTAGCAAATCTAGAACTCTAGCTTCTCGTTTAGCTGCAATCGAGATGAATCTAGCAGTTTGTTCAGGTGAACCAGTCATTAGTACTGGTAGTCCCANATCTAGAGTTACCCATGCCATCGCTCCATGTACTGCATTAGGGTGGACTCTATCCGTTTCTAAGGATTCAACAATAAGGAGGGGTCTAGGGGCAGCGGCATGTAATCTGCGAGCTTGTTGGATTAATCTTCCATCGATTANTGAATCAACTAGGTCCCTCGCAGTCTTTCTTTCAATGAGGATTCTATCTGAGATTCTGATNTCACCAACAGTCAGGCTTTCCAGACTGATTTCGTGACCATGTAACTTTAGCATTGCAGGTAAAGTCGAATTAGCTTCTCGATGATCTACAACAATCATCGTTTGAGTCTCATTTTCTAGACTGTTTGCTAAAACTTCTGTTTGGGCAGCAGCAGATGCCTTTGATTCATCATCTCTGGAATGTGAAATAGTTCCATCTAGGACAGGTTTCCACCATTTTTGGTCATCTTTCTTTTCTTGATTGCCTGAGAAATCTGCCAAGGATTTCTGTGCGCGCGGTCTATTTGATGGAGGCGCAGTATCTTTCTTCTCCTGTTTTTGTTCAATACGCTCAGCCACTGGGTCAGGCTTTTTTCTGAACAATCTCTGTTCTTCAGATTGGATGAATGAATCGACATCACCCCCCTCTACCTTGAACTCTGCTAAAACGTCAGATTTAGGAGGTGCTCTTTTTGGTAAACGAGATTGCTTTTGCAATGAGTCAAGAGTTCTATACATCGCTTGCTCACGCTTTATTGAAGCTTGTTGAACGTATTCGTCACGGGTTCCTTTGGCGATTAGAATGTGTACGTCACCGTCTCTTTGTCTGGCAGTTCTTCCTCTCCTCTGAATCGCTCTAATTGCGCTTGGAACAGGCTCGTATAAGATCACACTATCTGCGGCAGGTACNTCTAATCCCTCTTCTCCAACACTCGTGGCGACTAAGACATTGATTTCTCCTTTCTTGAAGCGTTGTAATTGGGCAATTTGCTCTTTTTGCTTCATTCCAAGTTGACTTCCTTTGCTGGCTTGGCCGACAAATTTACCGGGCTTTACATCAGACTCCTGTGACAAAATTTCGAGTAAATTATCTACGGTATCTCTGTATTCTGTAAATACGATTACTTTTCCATCCCCTTGCAGTCCCTCTTTTACCAATTTGACCACTAGGGAAGGTTTGGGATGAGGTTCAGCCTCTTCCTTCTTTTCTCGAAGTAGGGTTGCAACGGGTGGTAAAGAAAGGAATCTCTTGGTTTTACGGTCCTTTTCGAATTTCGCTCTTTCGAGATATTTGATTGCACACTTGAGTCCCTGGGTGTCTAGTAAATCCAGTAACCTGTGCAATCTGCGAAGGTCTCCAATNCTCTTTGCAGCATCATATCCTCTCACATCACCTCTNCCGATTGCTGCGCTGGCTCTTCTTTGCGCCTCTTCAATTGCTGCAGTTGTAATTCTGCCAGAGCGGATCAAGAAACCTGATCTGATTAGAAATTCAGATTCCTCTGCTTCAAGTATTCTCAATGGTCTAATAATGTCATGAAGGTTATCTGGTATGTTCAGTTCATGTTTTGTGATCTCCATCGAGGTGATGTATGGTTGTACTAGGTCATCCTGTCTCTTTGTAACATGAAGTCTCTCTATCCCAAGCCTTTGAATTACCTCCAAAACTTTACCAGCTTTAACTCCTGGAGAAGCAGTTGCGGCTAAAACCAGCGCATTTGGAGATGCTTCGAGATACATGTCACCCAATTGTGCCATGGAATCAGACCCTGTTGCATGGTGGGCTTCATCGACGATCAATAAGTCGATGCTTGAAAGCAATATTCGGCCACTTCTAGCATCATTACGGATAACGTGAGGCGTTGCCATCACAATTTTTGCATCGCCCCAAATTTTCTCTCTCTTTGCAGGCCTGTCTTGACCGGTCAGAGTAACAATCTTTTCTTGATCTATGTTGATGAAATCTCTAGCCATCCTGGCTTGCTGTGCAACCAATCCAGTAGTAGGTGCCACTAATACGATTTTGCCGCTACCTTCCAAAGCATTGGCCATGGCCATCCATTGTACTGCGGTTTTTCCCAAGCCCGTAGGCATCACCAGTAATGTGGATCCAGAAATCGCTTGCTTAGCTGCGAGTAACTGGTATGCTCTGGCCTCAACCCCTTCGCTTAGACGAGGGTGAGACAGCATAGGGGTCATAACAGCAGATTGGGAGGCGGGGGGTCAAGAGGATTTGCATTTGAGGCTTGTCTGAAAATACTCAAAAACCACAATGCTTGAAGACTGTCAATTTACATAATCGCTCAGCGGCCCTATACGCCGTTCTTAACCGAACCACTCATATAGGGGAGGTAAGTCGGCAACCTGCTCGATAGGCGAGTGGCCAGACACAGTGGGCAATGCACAGCATCCCATCACTACCGGTCCCAATCGTGGACTGGAAGCCGGTGTCACGGCAACTCCCCAGCCTTGACAGCCTCTGTATGCCCCTTATCGGGGGGCCAATGCAGAGTAACGAAACATAGGAGGCCGAACATATGGCAAAGAGAAGTCACCCAAGACGTGGTAGNATGGCGTTTAGCCCGCGCAAGCGGTCCGCACGCCATTTTGGACATGTTAAGTCGTGGCCAGAAACCGATGCGANCGAAGTCCGTGTGCAAGGGTTCGCCGGCTGGAAAGCTGGNATGACCCACATCATGGCTCGTGATCTAAACCCAANATCGAACAGCGCAGGNCAGGANATTAGAATCCCCGTAACCGTTGTTGAAGTACCTAAGATGAGAGTACTTGGCGTTCGTGGATACAAAATGACTCCATACGGCAAGCAGGCCGCTGGTGAAGCATGGGTAGGTGCTGAGCAAATTTCAGAAGCATTCCCAGAGTTATTCCGCAGGATGCATAACAATTCAATGAAATCACATGACTCTGACAAGCACTTGGCTGCTCTAGGAGAAGCAGATTTAGTTGAAGTTAGAATCATTGCTGCAACACAACCAAATTCAGTCACAGGAACCCCTTCCAAGACTCCTGAAGTTATGGAACTTGGACTAGTTGGTGGCGACGCAGCAGCTAAACTAGAATGGGCAAAAGAAAACCTTGGTCAGGAATTGTCCATTGGTGATGTATTCGAAGAAGGCGTCTTTGTAGATGCCGTCGGTGTCATCAAGGGATACGGTTGGCAAGGTGTAATCAGAAGATTTGGTGGAAAACTTCAATCCCACAAGAACTCCAAGAAGCGCCGACAACATGGAAACATGGGTGACTTCGGAACAGGATATGTCCGTAAGACTATCCGTCAAGGTGGTCAGACTGGATATCACCAGCGCACCGAGTACAACAAGAGAATTCTTTCAATCGCATCTGCTGAAGACAAGGCAATTACACCATCCGGTGGATTCCTACACTACGGTGAAGTCAACTCAGATTACGTATTGGTAAAGGGTAGCCTTCCAGGTCCAGCAAAGCGTCTGGTTAGATTCCGTGATGCTACACGTGGCTCAGACAAGGCAACTCACCCTTACGAGATAACTTACGTTAGTACATCTAGCAAGCAGGGGGTCTGAAGATGAAGGTAGCAGTACACAACATCATCAACAACATCGAGCAAGATGAACTCGATGCAGGACGTCTGCAAGAAGTATACGATATTGATGTCGAATTAGGCAAGAAGGTTTCACTTCCAGATTCATTCAGTTCTGAAATCAGATCTGATTTGGTTAAACTTGCTGTAGCAAGCGCTCGTGCTAACCGCCGCCAAGCATACGGTTCCAACGCACACGTTGGTAAGCGTAAGCCAATGAGCGGTATGAAGCACTCCGTCGAATGGTGGGGTAAGGGCCGTGGTGTATCCAGAATCATGAGAAGAACTGGTCAGCGCCGTGGTGCACAAAACCCACACACTCTAGGTGGCCGCCGTGCTCACGGACCTAAGGTCGAGAAAGACTGGTCACGCAAACTAAACCGCAACGAGCGCAGACTAGCTCGCAACTCTGCCCTAGCAGCAACAACCAACATCGAAATGGTATCCGGTCGTGGACACCGTTTCGCTGAAGAAATCTCTTCGCTACCTATTGTACTAGGAGACTACTCCGAAAACGGAGAGAAGATTGACATTGAAGCATTCAACCTTAGCGGTGGAACTCGTAAAGTCAACGCAATCTTCGAAGCATTGGGTCTAGGAGATGACCTACGCCGTGCTCGTGATGGTCGCAAGATCCGTGCAGGTAAGGCAACAATGCGTGGAAGAGTCCACAAGACTCCTAAGAGTGTCTTACTAGTTGTTGCAAGCAAGGATGGCCTAGCAAAGGCTGCAAGAAATCTTCCTGGTGTCGATGTCGTCGCCGCTAAGGACCTATCCGCTGAGCATCTTGCTCCAGGTGGAGACCTAGGTCGTCTAACTGTCTTTACCAAGGCAGCAGTGGAGGCACTGAACTGAGGAGGTGTGATGAATGGTAAATCCGTATGATGTAATTATGCTACCGTGGATTACAGAGAAGGCTATGGAAGCTAGAACTTCCGGCAACCGTCTAGAATTCGTTGTACGCCGAAGTGCTACTAAGGCTGATATCGCTGCTGCGGTTGAAGCACTATTCGATGCAGAAGTTGCAAAGGTCAACGTTCGCAACACTAAGAACGGCAAGCTGGCAAGTGTCAAACTTGCTGAAGGCTACTATGCAGATGAGGCTGCAATGCGACTTGGCGCATTCTGATGAGGTGATATTATGGGTAAGAGAA
>PBXT01000001.1 GCA_002727695.1 Methanobacteriota archaeon
GCAACCACATCGGAGAAATGTATGAGATGCCAGGCGACATCTACGACATCGATGTATCCCCTGATGGAACTATGCTAGTAGTGACCAGCGGGAATGGTGGTTGCAGAGTCATTAATTCAACAACAGGTTCACTGGTTGCAGATCTATGGAACAATTCCACAAATAGCGGTGTTTTCGAAGTTGCCTGGTCTAATGATGGTTCAATGATTTTCGCAGGAGGCTTCGATTCTAAGTTGGTTTGGTTCGATACCTCTAATTGGTCTGAGATCAGGAATGAGTCCATATTGCCCGGTTGGATAAGTGGGATTGATACTACTCCCGATGACCGGTTATTGCTATTCTCTTCTAACAACAATCTGCGTGGATATTGGACTAGTAACGGAACAATGGCGCTAAACATGACTAATCACACTGAATATATCCGCACAGTCAAGGTTAGTCCAGATGGCCGATATGTCGCAACTGGTTCTAATGATAATTCTATCAAAATCACTGACATTGCAAATCAAACTGTGATTCAGACAATACAGACTTGGTCTGATGTTTATGACATCGATTTTTCTGCCGATGGAGGCACATTAGTCGCTGCTAGAGGTCGAGCGGACTCCATGTCTGCATACAGTACAGATACCTGGAATTCGCTTGGCTCTATGGAAGGTTTCGGAAATAACGGTAACAACCGGGGCGTATATTCGGTAGAGTTCCACGAAGATGGTGACAAGTTAGCAGTTGGCTGGCGTAGGGGTTACGTTTCCTTGCACATGGCTGCTGATTCATACATCCGAGTACATGGTCAGTACTACACCTCTCTTATGGAGAGTCCTTGGAGATCAACTTTCCCAACCAATGACGAATCTGTTAGGGTATGGGATTACGATCGAGTGACCACAACCTTGGATGTTTGTGATTCTAAGCATTACATCGGTTCAAGCACAAATGGTGTCAGCCCGCAGTATGCTGACAAAGCTGCAAATTATTCTGAAACTGGATTATGGGACTGCAAGTACACTGAAAGCCAAATTCTTGAGATACCTTACGGTCGAGCGGCTGGGGCGCTAATGGTCACATCTGGAGGAAATACAGAAACATGCCTACAAACAATAGGTGGACTTTCCATGGGTCAAGTCAGGTGGATAATTTCTGGCTCGACAAAAAGCACATTGACTTCGCCAGGTGGAATGCCTGCATTGAACTGGAATTCTGTGGTTCCAAATGATGATGGAAATGGTATTCCAGAATGGATTGATTTAGACGCCTCATGCCCAGACACAGAGATTGTTTTGTCTCACCGATGGGAGAATAAGACAGATACCACCATTCTACACGAAACAGTACTGTGTGCAAATTGCGCGCAAACTGACTCGATATATTCCTCTAGTTCATCGAGATATCGCGCCATTGCAGGGGAGTTCAGGTCGGATGTAACTCAGGGTGTTGCTGCATCATCTGGAGAGGGTTCGATTGGTTTTACAGAAATGGTTTATGCAACTAACAATAATAACGGATTATACATTGTTCCATTAGTCGACAATTTCACTCATGGTGCTGCTGACGCAATTGCTAATGGTGGTGTAGCAATTAACGCATCAGTTAATTCCTCACGCAGTGGGGAGTGGCCGCTTCAAACCGACATGCGAGCATTTATTTCATTGGACCAGATTTCTAAGAATCTGGATTTCCTTAAGTTCCTACTGACAGATTTGGGACAACTAAAGTGGGAGCAAATGGGCTTTACAGGACTTGATGCTTGGGGCCTATACACATCTTGGGCTAAACTTGGAGTAAATATGTCCTATTTGCTTCCTGATGCCGATTCTGATGGTATTTGGGATGGTGATGACCTTTGTCCAGAAACAGAACTAGGGTTGTCCGTTAACATGCAAGGTTGTGCTGAAAACCAACTCGACGAGGATAATGATGGATTTACCAACGACATAGATGACTGTGATGATGTAGCTGGAACTTCAATCTACGGTAGTGTTGGATGTCCTGATGCTGACGGAGACGGCTGGCAGGACTCTGATGATAGCCATCCTAATGACAATTCGGAGTGGAATGATACAGATATGGATGGATTTGGAGATAACTCTGATGATTGCATTAATGAGTCAGGAAATTCCACTCAAGACTTGCTAGGTTGCATCGATTCAGATGGTGATGGTTGGTCTGATTCGGGAGATGATTTCCCTGAAGATCCGCTAGAATGGAAGGATTCTGATTTGGATGGATATGGCGATAATGCTGACGTATTCCCGTTTGAGGTCACACAATGGTTAGATTCAGACGGCGATGGATTTGGTGACAACAACACCGGTCTTGAAGGAGACGACTGCGTAAATGTGAGTGGTTCTTCGAATATGGACGGCTTATTCGGGTGCATAGATTCTGATGGTGATGGATGGGCGGATTCAATCGACGATTTGCCATCTAATCCTGAGCAATACAGAGATGTTGATGGGGATGGTGTTGGAGATAGTGCAGTATCTGGTTACTATGATTTGTGTATTGACACATCTGCAGATGAAATAGCAATGGTTGATGCAAACGGTTGTGGGCCCTCACAGAGAGATGTTGATTACGATTCATTTAACGACGATGTCGACCAATGTCCGAACACTCCACTTTTACAATCGACAATGGTCAATACAACTCTCTACTTAGATGATGATAACACAGTGCTAAATCCGTTTGTAGGATGCGCTCCTTCGGAGATTGATGCTGATGGTGATTTAGTAACCTCAGACTTAGATTGGGATGACAACAATCCGTATCAGTGGGCAGATACTGATGGTGATGGTTACGGAGATAATTCCGATGAGCAAGGAGGAGATGATTGTCCTACACAGAAGGGTACTTCGATTTACGACCAAGTCGGATGTTTCGACCTTGATGGTGACGGATGGTCATTCGACCATGATTTTAACGATGGTGATGCTACTCAATGGAACGACACTGACGGTGATGGATTCGGTGATAATTGGGATAATCCTGATTGGAACGAATCTAGAATTTACGGAGAATTTGTCATAGGAGCTACACAACCGGACAGGTGTCCTAACGAATACTCTGCATTCCTATACTCAGATACACAAGGCTGCCTTTCCAGTTTGGAAGTTGTTGAGGAAGACAAGCAAAAGTCCAGCCAAGATTCTGAGGAAGAAGATTCCAACTTCGTTCTAATATTAGGAATAGCAGGAGTAGGAATCGTACTAATCTTATTCGGAGCGATCGCTGTATTGATTCGAAAGAAACCGAAATCGGGAGCAAAACCTGGCAAGGCTGTTCATCCATCTTTGGAGGATGTCAATGATGGAGAGGTCGATACTGAATCATTAGCATCTGCAGAGCAGGTAATGCAAGAAGTAGAATCAGAGAAGTTAATCGAACATGTTTCGTCTTGGGAAGAACTACCAGAAGGCGAATGGTTGCCGAATGATGAGAACGGTGTCAATTGGTATCAGGATAATGACGGACGCTACTGGTACTCTACCGATGATGGGTTCAGAGTTTGGAATGATTGAAATTATCAAAGACTGAATCATCCTAACGACACCATGCAAGATGTATTTCTCATCACAGGTGCTTCCAAAGGTTTGGGCCGCTCATTGGCTCTATCAATCGCTGAATCAGGCGGTGTAGTGATAGCGCTGGCAAGAGAAAGTCTAGAATTAGAATCTGTTGAAGTTGAATTGAAGAAAATCTCCAAAGAATCCCTAGCTGTTGTTTGTGACCTGGCAGATTCTTCACAAATTTCACGGACTGCGGAAATGATAGCTTCTAGTTTTGGTCACCTATCTGGTATTATCCATAATGCTGGAATCATCAATCCGATTGGGAATATGCTCGATGTTGAAAGAGAAGGGTGGGAGAAAACAATCCAGGTTAACCTGTTGGGGGTCCAAGACTTAACTCGCTCTTTAGAATCTATAATCGGAGGAGAAAATCACACGCGGATTACCACCATTTCTAGTGGCGCAGCTCAGCGCTCTTTACACGGCTGGAGCGCATATTGTGTATCCAAGGCTGGTCTTGATATGTGGACTAAATGCATGGCGGAGGAAGGAGAAAATGCGAACATTTCGGCTATTGCAATCGCACCCGGCATTGTCGATACAGGTATGCAGCAAGAAATCCGACAAGCTGATGAATCTTCATTTCCTTTGTTACAAAATTTCAAGGATTATTACAGAAATGGAGAGTTGTCAAAACCTGATGATGTAGCAATAAAATTACTTCCTTACTGCCTCGGAAAGTTGGGTATGAATGGTGATAGATTGGATGTACGTAACTTGTGATACTCAGCCGTATCAATGGTAACGGTCATAAGCCCTAACCATAGCCTAAGGCACAGGGAGCCATATGCCGGGAACAACTCGTGTGGAAATTCGAACACTGAAGGTCGGTCGATACTGCTGTGTCGAGGACAAAGCGTACAAGATCAATTCAATATCAAAATCCAAGCCGGGTAAGCACGGTTCTGCTAAGGCAAGACTTGAACTGATCGACATTTTCACTGGCCAGAAAATCTCTCACGTAGGAAGCGTAACCGATTCTATCAACGTACCACTGATCGAGAAAGGAACCGCAATGGTAACTCACATCGAAGGTGCTGAGGTTCATGCCATGAACATGCGTGACCACTCAATGATGATTCTTCCACTAGAGGAAGAAATGGAAATTGATGCAGGTAAGGAAATCATGTGGATGGAAGCTTTGGGCTTGTACAAGATCATCCGTGACCACTGATATTTCTCCTTGAGGTGAAATGATGGGTGTCAAGAAATCCGCATATAGACAACCGGTAACACCGGAAGGTCTCAAAGCGATCGAAAGTGGCACTCTTACTTGGTTAGATGACGAGATGTACAACAACCTGAATACGGGTGTCCTCGAACAATATCTCGAAGAGAAAAATCTGGAAGAGGCATTCGAAGTTTCTCACTGGGATACCAGGAAAGTGATGATTGGTATCGGGATTGGTGCAATTTTCTCAGGTGTTACCGCCTATATCGGTCTGAAACTTGGTCTTGCAATATCAGCAGCCTGGTACATCGCATACGTTTTGGGTATGGCTTTGAAATGGTCTCCATCTGAAGTCAATATTGCAACATCGGCAACTACCGGTGCAACTCACGCATCAACCGGATTCATTTTCACTTTCCCTGCAATCTTCTTGCTTGCTGCTGACCCCCAATATTGGTTATCGGATGGTCCTCTAATTGTATTGGGTGAAGGCGAAACAATGCGCCTAGCATTCGTAGGAATCGTTGCATCAATGTTTGCTGGATTCCTTGGTGTGATGTATTTCATTATCTTTAGGCGTGTATGGCTGGTTGAAGACCCTCTTCCTTTGCCCGGTTTCGAAGCTACCTTGAAGATGCTTGACATTGCAAGTGATGTAAGCACAGGTGCGGTTGAGCATGCTAGAGAATCACTGAAGACAATAGGTGTATGGACTGCAATAACGATGGTTGGTTTATTCTTAATCGAGTACCCCCTAGTATGGATGGACGGTAAAAGACAGGCATTAAGCGACTACCTCGCTGAACTATTGACCGGTGATACATTCGGTCTAGCATCATTTTATTCTCATGCAAAGATACACCAGCCAGGAGAAGTAGTTGATGGAGTTGCGAGAGGTCCTGCTCACTATAATCCTGATACGGTATTCAATCCTTTCATGTACACATATGTCGGTGTTGCGCTAACTCCTTCCATGTTTGCTATTGGATGGTTCATGAAAACCAGAGTAGCATTCCTTGTCAATCTAGGTACAATTGTAGGATGGTTCTTCTTGGTTCCTCTTGCAGTTGCAACCAACTTACCAGTCTATGAAGGACAGATTGGGGCAAGTGTTCCTTTGCAAGACCTTCCTGCAGCACTTCATACTGTTAACCCAACAGACTATCCTAGTTCAACCGGTGCAGTCCAGATGTATGCCTTCGCAAAAGCTGTACGGTTCATTGCTATTGGAGCAATTGTCGGTGGTGGAATTTTCGGTCTTCTGAAGATGTGGAAGACATTCGCAAACATCTTTGTCGACATTGGAAAAGCGTTCAAGGGTGATAGTGGAAAGGAGTACATGGAAGGTAAGGGATGGTATGAGTGGCCATTGGCACACATTCCAATCTTCATGCTTCTTACATTCGGTTCAATGATTGTAATATTCATGCTGGGAGAATTCCCGCTAATCGCAAGCATCGTGTTCTCTCTCATTCTATTGATGACAACTTTCCTGCTTGGTGCTATCGCTGTTAGGGTTATGGGAGAAACGGGTATTGAACCTGTTTCTGGAACATCTTTCATTGTTCTNTTGATGCTATTTGGCGTGTTCCTNAACTTCACAGACCCACTTGGTCTTACTACACAAGAAGCTGTACTGTTGGGCCTTGTAGGTACCACAGTCTTCGGTTCTGCAATTTCGATGTCTGGAACTGTAATTGGTGATTACAAGAACAGTCTGTACATTGGAAACCGCCCTTACCACATCTCAAAGGGTAACATCATGGGAGTAGTTCCAGGTGCGGTTATTGGTGCCGGAGTAGCAATCTTCCTAGCAAATGAACTTGCAGCAGGAAGAATCCAATTGATTGCTCCCCAGGCAAATGCATTCGCTACATTCTCAGTAATTTTCGCTGAAGGCCAAGGAGACCTAACCTTACTATTCCTAGGATTCATGCTTGGTGTGTTCGTAGAATGGGCTACCGGTATGGGTACCTCTTTCGGTTTGGGAATGTATCTTGACGTCCCTCACACACTTCCAATGCTTATTGGTGGTGTAGCAAGAGATAAGTGGGAAGATAAGAAACTCAAACCTCGCATTGAAGCGATCAAGGAAGAAGAAGGCGCCGTTGTTGCTGAAAAGAAGCGTGCACTAATCCTGCTAGGAACTTTCATGGTTGCAGCAGGTCTACTGACCGGAGAAGCATTCTTTGGTACTGAGAGCAGTATTCTATCATTCATCGATTCATTATGGGACNCAGAGTTTGGCTCAAGCCTCAATTGGCATTTGGCTAGACTAGCTGGATTTGTCGCTCTGAATGCATTAATTGGATGGGCGATTTATGCGCTCTTCAAGAGAGCAGGNGTAATTGGCGGTAAAAACCAAGATGCAGAATTAGTCGAGGCGTGATTATGTCACGTACTCCACCGCTTGTGTGGGGGTTACTTGTTGCTGGAGTTCTAGGTGTCTCTTCAGCAGGAGCTATCCTCTCCAGTTTAGATGATGTCCCACCACTAATGCGGGCTTCATGGCGTCTCCAGATCACAGTGTTGATGTTATTGCCATTTGCAATTTTACAATTCAAGCAAATGGATAACCAGAAGCGTGCTAAGATGAGAGAGAAGAGAACCCTGCTGATTTTGTTTGGCTCAGGAGTTGCTTTGGCGGCTCACTTTGGAACTTGGGTAACATCCCTCGACCATACCTCATTGGCACACTCTCTTTTGTTCGTAACAAGCCATCCAATCATCATCGTCATTGGCACGGCAATCCTAGTTCGAAAACCACACCGTTTGGAGACTATAGGTGCAATAATTGGTTTGCTTGGAGCTGGAATTACATTACTCGACGCAAATGATAGTGGGGAAGTAACTCTTTGGGGAGACTTCCTCGCATTTACTGGTGCTGTAACTGTTGTTGGCTACATCGTGGCCGGGCGCATCCTCAGAGAGTGGATGCCCGTATTCGTTTATGCAGTTCCAGTAACATTGCTCGGTGGCGTACTACTGATTCCCATGTCTATTCTAATGGGTGAAGAGACTGCTGCTTTGGGATGGATTGAATCTGACTTACTTTCAGACTTCGTCAAACTTGCATTTTTGGCAGGTATAGTCGGACACACAGGACTAAACGCATGTCTAAGGTGGCTAGGCCCGTTAACGATATCATTTGCAGTAACTTTGGAGCCGATTATTGGTGCATTCATTGGATGGTTTTTCTATGACGAAAGCGTTCCAGGAAAGTGGACATGGCTTGGGGGNTTGATTCTAATCATTGGAATCATGTTTGTGATTAAGGGAGGCGCTGAACATGGCATGGATACTGCTGACTAATGATGATGGTATTGAGGCAGACAGCCTTCAGAACCTTGTGACGGCCCTTCACGAGAAAGGGCATGGTTGCATTGTTTTTGCACCGAATGAAAACAATTCTGCTGTCAGTATGAAAATATCANTGGGCAAACCCCTAACCGTGACAAAAAAAGAAGATTCAAGAGAAAATGTCCACCAATTTTCGATTGGTGGCACTCCCTGCGATTGTGTTATTGCAGCATTAGACGGCGGATTACAAAGATTGGTTCCTGGTATAATGCCAAAATTAGTCGTTAGTGGAATCAACCTTGGTCCTAATTTATCCCAAGACGCCTACCATAGTGGAACGATTGCAGCTGCTCGCGAAGCAGGAATGTATGGGATGCCTGCAATCGCTTCTTCTTGGTCTTCCTTTGACCCAGAAGGGATGGAAGTTGCAATTGATGCAACTATCCAATTAATCGAAGCAGCCTTGCANGTACTTCCAGATGAGCCAGCAAATCTCAATCGTCCTCACGTTGATGTGAATGCTCCTCATCTTACTGCTTGGCCAAGTCAATCCAGTAAACCTTGGAGTAACGACCCTGTTTCTGCACTAAGGGCATCATTCGCGGCAGGTGAAATGTTGCTCAATCTCAATGTTCCACGTGGATGGAATGGCAATTTCTCATCAACTCGATTGGGAATGCGTTGGTATCGAAGTGCGATTACATTCTCTAATGATACATCGACTTTCCAACTTGGAGCTGCTAGAATAGATGTAGATGAAGTTGACAAAGGAGATGTTGACTCAGATATTATTGGTGTAGCAAGCGTCACTTGTATGCCATCATGGCCACAAACCCATCCTCTTGAAATGGATATGCAACTACTAGGTTGGTCGCTAGAAAACAGCGTAGAGGGAATGCCAATCTGGCTTTGATTCTAATTTATTCAATTACTAGGTTGACCCCTTCGTCGAGTAAGAAGTGAACTATTGCAATGCAAGTGTGGCCTTGCAACCAGTTGCTTCCTAGGCTTCTAGGGATGCCTCTGTCACATTCAAGGGTTTTATCGTCACCAAGGATAAATCCAATCTCGTCAATTGAGAAATTGCTAGGCAATGTTCCCGAATATAAATTTGGAGAATCAGCCTCTAACCTAACTGTAGGGCAATCCCAATCATCTAGTGTCATCCCNAAATCTCCTCCTCCATCGTAGATTCCCGGACTTCTTTCAATCCAATGCCCTCGAGGCGGGATTGGTTCTTTGATTACAGCAGCCACTTTACCTGCAACTGCTCTCTCTTCAGCATGAATTCCTCTCAGTTCATTTGATACGAACTTGATTCTTCTTGCAGGACCAGGTCCTCCAAGTAAGACCATTGTAAATTCAACATCTTTCCTAATTCCATGACTGGTTAGAATCGAGGACATAAGTGCCCTAATTAGCACATCCATTCGCCCTGCTCCGCCTGCTAAATCATTCAAGGGTAGTTTGCCCTTCGCCATCGCTCTGGTTCCAACAATGACGAAGCGTCGCAGAAAAATCACCTATTGTTTTCAATGACTGAACGAATTGCATTACACATGTCATTCTCTGTCTCGAGAATAAAGTGAGCTCCATGTGAATCCACAAGCCAGCCTCTTGGCATACCTTCTTTGCCGTAATCTTCCATTCTGTTGGCAATGGTTGCAGTCATTCCTGCAGTCTGGATTTGCGCATGTGCTCTATGAACTAGGTCCTTCTGCTTGATTCCGCTTTCTAATTTGAAACCAATGCGTACAGATCCACTGCACATTTCCTTTAGTTCACTTATGTGCTTAGCACCTTCTTTCAACTGAACATTAAGGTCACCTTGAAGTGATGCAATTTTACCTTCAACAGGTTCAGGTATGACATAGTCGAGAACTGCAGCAGCATGAATCCAAACATCGATGCCATCTTTGGTCAACGCTCTCAGTTCATCCAGCATAGAGTCCGGTTCTGGACATTTGATGTCCAAAGGCAACCATTCAGGCTTGCTGACTGTTGTTACACCACTTACACAGGTTACATCCATCCCGTGACGGTATAGGTCGTCTGCAATTTTGTAACCAGTCTTGCCACTAGAGGTGTTTTGGACATATCTAACATCATCAATTGCGCTACGTGTTGCGCCTAAGGTTACGACTACGGAAGTATCATTCTTGTTGACTAGATTACCAAGGCGTGCCACTATTTCTTCGTGATTAGGAGTTTTTCTCTTGCCTTCTTCTTCTGCTCCCCATAGGATTTGAACGCCCTGTTTTGTGCATTGAAATACTAGGTCTTCTGTAACTGGGTCGTTAGCCAGGTCATTATGCATTGAAGGNACCATCATAATTGGACAATTCCTTCCCCTTGCTGCTGAAAGCGCCATTAGTAAAGGTCCATTCATTAGACCATGAATGAACGATGCGATTAAATTTCGAGTTGCAGGTGTTACTAGCACTGCATCAAAACCGGAAAGAGCAGATAAATCACCATCCCAATCGGTAATGACTTCACCTTGAGATGCCCATCTAACTGCCATTGGAGTGATTATATCTTGAGCTGATGGCGTCATAATCACTGAAACTTTAGCACCATGCCTTCTCAATTCTCTAGCAAGTCTGACCGTATCAACAGCAGCGATTCCACCGGTCACACCTAGCAAGACATGGCACCCACTAAGTGAACTGCCACGAACCTCGACATCGGTGTCACGCATGATACGGCCAAAAGACACTGCTTCAATACGGCTTCGCTGAGAAAATACGAGTTTGTTTCACATATAACCGGTTGATTCAATTGTAAATCTCCACTCGAAGTGGGTATGTCTGATGCTGATGAGATGATTCTCGCAGGCTCGAGGCCTCAGCATTCTAATCCAATTGATGCGCTACACAGTCGTACTTCGTTCGTGTTCGTAGTTGATTCTTTGATTGTAACTTTTTTCTTTTACAATATATTTGGGCAACTCGCCTTGTTCCCTGCATTTTTCTTTCTAGCAGTTTGGGCTGGATATCGTAATAGGGCTGCTTGGGCTTATTGGTTTGTTCCGATTATAATTGGTGGACTTACACTAGTATTCGTTTTCCTTTTATTCCTTAATGTGTTGACTATCCTTTCAGGTTCAATTGGTGGTCTTATATTTGCAGCAATCCTAGGTTATGCAATATTTTCTTCGATCAGGTTCATTAGAGTACATTTCCATCCTGTCTATAAAATGGGATACAGTGGTCATTCCATTTATGATGAGGGACATAAGTTACCAGCTAACGAAATGTTAGCAGCCTGTCCATCTTGCCTAGCGGTACTAGCCGTAAACCCATTATTGCTATCTTATGAGGACAGATGCCCTCACTGCGATTCGCCTTTGGTACTTGGCGGGCCAGAAGAAGAATGAACTAATCAGCGAGATGCTAGAGTCAAGTTCTTCCACATGTCTTCAGGTACTTCCATAGCCAGTCTTAGACCGCCCATTGCACCTAAGCGGACTGGATCGTCTACTACGTGCACGTTGACTTCACCCATATCGGAAAGACGGCGCTCGATAAGTGCCCCAAGTCCTCGGATTCCAGAACCTCCACCTGCAAGAACCATGTTTCTTCGGAACTCGTCGTGGAATTCTGGATTTGAACCAGCGATTAGTTGCTTGACATTCTCAACAATTGGGTCAACGATGGATTCACAAGCGGCCTGAATACAATCGGTGATGTCAAGAGACATTGCCTTTCCTTCGATTGAGAAGTCAACCATGATTGGATCATCAGGTGTGGAAGTAGATACGAAAGAGTACTGCTCCTTCCAGCGGCGAGCCATATCCTTAGTGATTTGAGCACCATTGTACTTCTTCTGAACTTCTAAGATGATTTGGTTGTCAACATAGTCGCCAGCATATCCGGTGTGCATCTGATCGCCAGGGCCCGGAATTGTTCCATAGACACGGCAAAGGTCAGTAGTTCCTGCGCCAATATCGATAACAAGTGTGTGCTCGATCATGTCTAGTGCGTAAGCCACAGCGAAAGGNTCTGAGATAATCATTGCAGCGTTAACNGAACCAGCNGCNGCATCGAAGATTGAAGTCTTGTCAACGTGACTTGCTTCAGCAGGAGCACCGATAACTGCTACTACTCGGTCGTAATCTTCAGGGTCTGACAAACCAATCAGGTGAGTAATGAAGTGAGCGATGAACGCACGGTCTTCTGGAGTGTCCTTGATTACACCAAGTTCGAGAGGTCTGAATAGATTCAATGCTAGCCTGTTCTTCAGTGCTTCGTTCCCGAATAGAACATCTCTCTTCAGGAAATTTCGTGCAATTGGGTCCTTTGGTGTTCCAATTACTGTAAGCTCTTCTTCTTCGTGACTGTCGCTTGATACCATTACAGAGCGAAAGGTTCCAAGGTCAATTCCGATGTATAGTACTTCTTCAGCCATAATACTCGCCTAATCGGGCGATTGGCTCTCACCTTATGAAGAATGCCTTAAGTTAGTATTGCAATTACTATCAGAAAAAAATCTATATTTCGTATCACTAACACCAATTTTCACAGGATTGACAGTACCATGCCGCATAGTCAGCGTAAAGTTCTGCCATCTTACCACAACTCGTGCATTCTTTGAGTGCATGGTCTCCAAAAATCTGCTGAACAATCTGGACATGAAGATAATCATCGATCCCTAATTGTTGGCGCATAGCCCACAGCATTTGGTCTTCTGAAGGAGAAATTATTCCGTCAGCGAGACAAATTTCAACAACAACTCTGTAATCTTCAACCATCCTAACATCTCTTGGATCCATTGACACTCCAGCCTTTTCAGCCACAATGTCTGTTCCACCAGGGTCATCGACGAAAATTACCAAAGAATCTGGGTTCAGGTCTTCACTACGTAACTCTAACAAAATCATACTGCCCTCTTGGGTGGCATAAACTAGATTCGAGAATCTGTTAATCACATTTGCAATCGAACGTGCAGTATCTTCGGCAGATCTACCGCGTCTCCATCCAGTTTCACTAGCCTCATCATAAGCATAGAACTCAGTCCCCAGGCCAGGATATTCAAGGCGCACTTCTTCTCCCCCGTCGAAGCCGTTTGCCACGATGGTGATACTTCCAANCGTAGTGTCTATCAAATTATCATCGTCGTCAAACGATATCATCAGAGGTTTTCTTTCTTCAGCTGCTGCGTTAAAGTGACCACTCATGCCACTCATCCATTTGTCTTCCAAGCGCTTCAGCGACGCTTCTTGTTCGCCAGAAAGGCCTTTGTCGATGCCCAAGACATTGCTTAAGTCACCGGCCTGCATTTCCTNCTTGAATTCTTCAATCAATTCTTCGTCTCTACGATAGGTTTCCGGAGGGCCACGCTTCTGTGCAACNTGGTTTGGGTCTTTCCACTCATAACCGCATCGAGCACAACTAAGGTAGCCCGCAAGAGATGATGGTTGCTTTTCACCNCCACATCGTGGGCAATCGCCTTCTTCGCTAATGCTAAGATTCTCGAATGCCTCTCTGCGCCCCTTTCGGATACCCATGTTTTAGGTACACATGCGACATATGATGAAGGTTATCATTCGTATTTACGCAAAACAGTAGCAATTCCCATGCCACCACCAATGCACATAGAAGCTAGTGCATACTCACCATCGACCCTGTTCAGCAATGAAGCCGCCTTGCCAAGTATTCTAGCGCCACTTGCTCCAAGTGGGTGCCCTATTGCTAGCGCTCCTCCATCTATATTCAATCTGGAATCTTCAGTAGGTATGTTGAGGTCGCGTAGTACAGCAATTGATTGTGCGCTAAATGCTTCATTCAGTTCGATAACATCGACATCATCCATCGTGATACCAGCTCTGCTCAGAGCCTTTTTGGAAGATTCAACAGGTCCTATTCCCATAATATGCGGTGGCACTCCCACCACAGCGGTTGAAATGATCTCTGCAAGTCCTCCAATACCATGTTCTTCTGCATATTTATCTGAACAGATTAGATTGCAAGCAGCGCCATCAGTTAGCGGGGATGATGTTGCCGCAGTTACAGTACCATCCTCTAGAAAGGCAGGAGGTAGNTTAGCCATCTTTTCGATTGATGTTTCTCTCATACAACCGTCCACATCTATCACATTTACATCGGTCTTGATTCCCACGATCTCTTCAGTAAGTAGTCCGTTACTTTGAGCACTAAGAGCCTTTTTGTGGCTGTGTAGTGCAAACTCTTCTTGCTCTAGCCGTGAAATAGAATAATCCTTAGCAAGGTTTTCTGCAGTCAATCCCATTGAAATGTATGCATCAGGATATTTGGATTCAATACCGGGATGCAAGTCACGATTCCATCCACCTCTTTTTACTAATGACATAGTTTCAACTCCGGCTGACAAAAACAGTTCTCCTGAGCCTAATTTGATTGCACCAGCAGCAGTGTGAGCTACTTGCATGGAGGAGCCACACAAACGATTTGTTGTCATTCCTGGAATTGTATTAGGTAGTTCTGGCAAATAGGTTGCAATTCTGCCTAGGTTGAGTCCTTGCACTCCTTCAGGATATGCGCACCCGAGCATCAAGTCTTCGATGTCATTTACTTCGACATTGTTATTCGCGATTACTCCCCGGACAGTTGCTTCAAGCATGTCTTCGGGCCTAACTGATGCNAAAGCCCCTTTGTGTGCTCTGTGAAACGGAGTTCGCAAGTAGTCGGCAATCACTGCTCGCATAACTACTCCAACAAGTCTGCTCTCATCATCATTGCCCTGATTCTATCGCAGTGAATAGAACTGATTATGAAGTAGTTGCTTGCAGGTCCCAACATGCTACGACAATGTAGGACACATGGACACTTTAGTGGAACGAATTGCCCTGAATGCAACGCTGAGGGCAAGTTCATCATGTCTGATAGAGAAGCCAACAGTCTAGGAAGAATTTTGGCACTTGTACTGCGCCACGCACCAGAGAAGTTTGACGTTGAAATGGATCTCAACGGTTGGGTCAATTCTCGTGAACTATCAGAAGCAATCCAAAACAAGAAAAGGCATTTCCATTGGCTACGTGGCTGGCATTTTGAAGCAATTGCAAACGCAGATACCAAAGGCCGATACCAAGTCGAGGGTGAAATGATCAGAGCAACTTATGGGCACTCGATTGAACTAGAGCTGGACCTTCCTACCGATGATATTCCTGAAGCATTGTACTGGCCTTGTGACCCTGAAACAGTTGCTACTCACATGGAATATGGAATCACTGCAGGTGACAGAAAGCACGTACATTTGTCAAAGACAATTTCCAATGCAATGGAAGCAGGACACGTTCGAATTAGTCGTCCTGCAATTTTAGAGGTTGACACAACTAGGGCTATCGCTGATGGATTTACCATCTGGCGCGCTGGTAAGACGGTATTCCTATGTGAGGAAATGCCTCCAGATTACTTGTATCATGTGGAACAGGATGACCCTTCAATCCAAGACATGATTGCAATCTGGGAAGAAGAGTGATTATTCTACGTAGTTTCCACAACTCGAACAGAAATCTAGGTCTGCTTCCATATTTGCCCCGCAGTGCGGACATAAACCGCCGGCAATAGCAATTACTTGCTTGGCAATTTTTGCAGAATCTGGGTCCTGAGTTGCTAGTGCCTGGACNATTTGCATTGGGTTTTGCCCTAGTTTGGACAATTCCTTGAATTTGTTAGCAAAATCAATCGCCAACAATAATGAAGATTCAATTTGCCATTGTCGTTTTTCTCTTTCGATTTTATCAACAATGTCTTCGCATGCATCTAATTCTGCTTGCATGTGCCGGATGAACTCATCCACCGATGGTGACTCTGTCATGTTACGAGCCTATCCAGACTCCCATGTAAATCCAATGCACACATTAGTAGGAAATGTGTGGCATATGCATGGCCGGCACGGTTGTCATTAAGTGGGGTGGGGGATTAATCACCCACAAAGACAAGTTGTGCACCGTCAATCAAACCGTGATTGACGCTTTAGCAGATGTTTGCAAAAACTCCACCAGTAGGTTGGTTATTGTGCATGGAGCCGGTTCTTTNGGACACATGAAGGCCAAACAATTCCGCCTTGCTGAAGGACGAGTAGAGGGTCTGAGTCAAGATGGAGCTGTTGCTGAAGTGCGAAATGACATGTTAGAACTTAATCAAAAAGTAGTTTCTTCTTTGCAATCAAGNGGTTTGGATGCGAAATCATTTCCTCCTCATCTATGGGCTAAAGGTACGGGCCCAAACTTTTCTGGAGAACTCCCTCTTCACGATGGAATTACAGTTGTTTACGGTGATGTTGTTGATGACGAATCAAACGATTTCGGAATACTTTCGGGAGACGATCTAATGCTACGTTATGCTACAGAGATACCCGATGTGGAAAGGGCGATTTTTGCAATAGGTGGCGTTGATGGAATATTGAGGGTGCCTCCCAGTAAAGCGGGTCCAAATGATTTGATAGAGGAATGGAATCCTTCGATGGAGTTTGAAGGAGAGCATGCTTCAGAGATAGATGTCACTGGAGGAATTGGATTAAAGGCTACACGAGGGTCAATGATTGCTTCTAGGGGTGTTGATGTCATTCTAGTTAATGGTGAAATCCCGCAGAGAGTTGCTGATGCAATTGAGGGTCTACCGGTAGTTGGGACAAGAATAGTTCCGGGGAACTGTTGATGTAGTGGACGCGAAACCGGTTGTACGGTGAGTGCATGTCTGGATATGGCATAGAGGATGTTCCGACCATGCAATTTGAGGCAGATGCCTCTGAGGTGCTGGCTGGCTCAGACTCAATTCAGGAGTCTCTCATGGCCGAGGCAGTCATTCAAGTAACTGAAAATGACGAGGTCATNGGACCAATCTCAAAATTTGATAGCCATCACGGGGATGGAAAGTACCACCGAGCATTCAGTGTGATGCTTTTCGATTCTTCCGGTCGTTTATTACTACAAAGAAGAGCATCGCACAAAATCACATTCCCAGATGTGTGGGCTAACTCATGTTGCTCTCATCCATTACACTCTGAGGAAGAAATGGAACTCAAAAACGCTCTAGGAGTAAAGAGGGCTGCAGTCAGGAAATTGGAACAGGAATTAGGGATTCATCCGTCACAGGTTCCTATTGAGAATTTTGAGTTCGTTACAAAAATGCGTTACCAAGCTCGCCAAGACGAAGATTGGATCGAGAGAGAAATAGACCATTGCTTAGTCATCCATGCAGATGTAGATGTAAATCCTAACTCGAATGAAGTTAGTGAAATTAAGTGGGTTTCTCAAGCAGATTTGGAAGAAATGTTGGTTGCTGACGATAATGCAAATGTGATTGCGCCTTGGTTCAGNTGCATTGCTGCAAGAATAATGGATGATGATTGGTGGAGGCCTGGTTGTGTGTCTGCTGATGATTTGATACACGACATGGGCGATGTGTCACACATGCTACCAAATGCAACTGGAGCAAATTTGTCAACTAGCATCTCTGAGGTCAAAGACTTGGTCGAGAGCCGAATCGAGCGGGCTCTGACTCACAGCAATCTTCCAAGATTATCTGGTGCAATGATGCATCTCATAGAAGGAGGAGGTAAGCGTCTGAGAGCAACATTACCCTGGCTAGTGGCTAAAGCGGTAGGAGATACTCACTCAGGCTTGTTGGATGTCGGTGCGGCAATAGAGATTATTCATAATTTCACTTTAGTTCATGATGATATTATGGACGATGATGATGTACGCCGTGGTCGACCTGCAGTTCACGTTGAGTATGATTTGCCAACAGCAATTAATGCAGGTGATGCAATGCTGGCCATTGCATTTGAGGCNATGGCAGTAGCAGAAGGAATCGAGCCTGAATTATTGCCATTCTTAGTCAAGCGAATTGGAAGAATGGTTAGAAAGTGTAGTGAAGGAC
The DNA here is from genome assembly GCA_002727695.1 of Methanobacteriota archaeon. The sequence goes on from PBXT01000001.1 coordinate 17,907, forward strand.
AGCAACTCGATATCGAATTTGAAAATAGAGAGGTAGTTTCTGAGGAGGAGTACATCGAAATGATTCATGGTAAAACCGCAGCTATGTTCTTGACTTGTGCAGAAGTTGGTTCTCATCTTGCAGGTGCAGATGAAGAGATTATTCAATGCATGCACGATTGGGGATTAGCCGTAGGATTGTGCTTCCAATTAATGGATGATTTGATCGATGTCCTGTCAGATTCAGATACACTAGGTAAGCCAAGTGGAAGTGACGTCGCTCAAGGAAAGCGGACTCTGATGGTTATTCACGCCCTCAGACAACCTGCTTCACAAGCTAAGGACGATTTGCTTGCAGTTCTAGGTAAGGGTGACAACGTGACTGCCGAACAGGTCGCTAGAGGTCATCAAGCACTGCATGATTTAGGCTCCATCGAATATGCGAAGGCAAAAGCCGAATCATACCACCGTAAAGCTCACGATTGCTTAGATAGAATCTCAGAAAACCCTGCACTTAGNGCTCTACGAGAGTTGACAGATTATCAACTCAATAGGATATACTGATAGTACCTGTTCGGATTACTCTGCAATACCATCTTGTATCGCCAGGATATTTTTCATTAGACATCCGACTATAATCGCCTTCAGTGAATGAATCTGCTATTTTCCAACAAGGTGTGGCATCTGATACAACCTCAAGTCGAACCTCACCAACATCAAACACTTTACCGACCTCTAAATTNTANCCTTCAACGAGAATGTTTTCNCCGGTTGTACCTGCTTGGATTGGATGCCCCTCAGATTGTAACTTTACCAAGAGCTCATTCTCTAAAACACAAATTGCCTTCATTGGACCGCCGTGGTGNTTTTTGTTATTACAAGCGTCACCAACTATTCCATTGNCATCTATTTGCGCNGAAGNGACTGGAAGTTTTGGGACACCACCATTCGAGGTAAATATTCCCAACAATATGCCCATAGGTTTCCCTCTTTGAGCAACCAAATCAACTGAATCAGTCAGCGTAGTAAGACTCTGGATTTGGATCTGGCTTCAATCCCTTTCTTGTTCTGATTTCACCGACTACCTTGTCGAATAGTTGAGGTGGTAGCATCTCGAATCCGATGTTTTCTGAGTTCCAGACCGCACGGCCTTGCGAAGCAGCACGGATGTCGTTGGAGAATCCGAATGTTTCAGCAACTGGTAGTGTTCCGATAACAGTGGTTGCTTCACCTTCAGATGGCATATCTTCGATGATACCTCTTCTGTTGGTGATTTCACGAGTAACTTGTCCTAGCCAGTCGTTTGGAACGCTGACGTGAGATCTCTGCATTGGTTCCATCAAGACTGTGCGTGCACGTAGCATTGCACCCTTGATACCGTTTCTAACTGCAGGAATAGTCTGAGCAGGTCCACGGTGGATTGCATCTTCGTGCAATTTTGCATCGACTAGTCTGACCATCATTCCCATAACAGGTTCATCTGCGACAGGTCCCTTCTTACAAACTTCGTTGAAAGCTTCGATAATCAATTCACGAGTCTCGTGAAGTCCTTGGATACCCTTTGTGTCATTGACGAGTACGTTTGTTCCATTGATTGCGTAAATCTTGCGCATTAGGTCCTTGTCCATTCCGAACTCACCGAACTTGCTTCCGACTTCCTTTGCATCTCCGGACCTGATTGTTCCGTTTCCAAAGTGGCCTTCTCTCAATGCAGCAACAACTTCAGCGGAAAGTGGTTCACATTCCATCATGAATCTGTTGTGGCGGTTAGGAGACTTTCCTTCGAAGGAGCGTCCCTTATTGTTGCCTTCAACAGATTCTCTGTATACAACAATAGGTGGGCTGACCTTTACCTTGATGTTCTGCTCTTCTTCCAGTCTGTAGACTGTAATTTCCAAGTGCAGTTCTCCCATTCCTGCTAGAAGTGCTTCACCAGTTTCCTGGTTTGTCATAACTTGTAGAGAAGCGTCGGACTTTGCTAGTGACCTTAGAGCGTCGATGAACTTTGGTAGGTCCTTCATGCTCTTTGGCTCTACAGCAACGGTAACAACAGGGTCAGAGTAGTGTCTGATTGCTTCGAATGGAGTGAAATCCTTGTCACGAGACAATGTTACACCAGCGGCTGCTGAGCGGATTCCAGTGATTGCTGCTATGTTTCCAGCAACAACCTTTGGTACTGTGATTCTATCTCCACCGACCATCATGCTGACTTGCTGGACACGCTCTGGCTTTGCAGCACCGATTGCGTACACAGATTCACCTTGGTTGATAGCACCGGAGTACAATCTTCCTACTGCGACTTCACCAGCGTGTGGGTCCATCCAAATCTTGGTGATCATCATGGCAAGTTCTGCTTCTGGGTCACAACTTACCATTGCTTTGCCGATTGGAGTGTCTAGGTCTCCAGTCCAAATGTTTGGAATACGGTATGGCTGTGCTTCAACAGGACCCGGAAGTTTGGTTACTGCCATGTCTAGAAGTACTTCGTGAACAGGAGCCTTTTGAGCTAGTTCTCTCTGTTGCTCGTTGTTACAATACTCGAAGATATCCTTGAATGAAATTCCGGACTTAGCCATGTATGGTACTGTGATACCCCAGTTGTGGTATGCGGAACCGAATGCTACAGTTCCGTCGCCTACGCTGACTTGCCACTCCTTCTTCTTCTCTTCAGGAGCGAATTGGCGGATCAACTTGTTGACCTTAGTGATGGTCTCCTTGAATCTCTCCATCATGTCTTCAGGAGTTACTTGCAATTCGTTGATTAGGCGGTCGACCTTGTTAATGAAAAGAACAGGCTTAACCTTCTCCTTTAGAGCTTGGCGAACCACAGTCTCAGTTTGCGGCATTGGTCCTTCTACTGCACATGCTAGGATGAAACATCCGTCAACTGCACGCATAGCACGAGTAACGTCACCACCAAAGTCAACGTGACCTGGTGTGTCGATTAGGTTGATGAGATAATCAGTTCCTTCGACGCTGTGAACCATGGATGCTGAAGCAGCGTTAATGGTAATTCCACGAGCGCTCTCTTGCTCATCGAAGTCCAGAACTCTGCTCTTTCCAGCTAGGTCTTCGCTCATCATTCCTGCACCTGCAATTAGGTTGTCAGAAAGTGTAGTCTTTCCGTGGTCAATGTGAGCAGCGATACACAAGTTGCGAATCTGTGGTAGGATGTGCATAACTTCTGTTGCCTTCTTGATGTTGTCTTCTTTACGGCCCATGGTAAATCACCTGACTCTCGTCTGTTCTCGCCACCTTGAAGGGGTTTATCAAATCGACTACGCANTTTCCAAGCAAATCGTGTGCTGTAGCCTGTTTATGCAGCGGTCTTCGCTTGCTTATATTCAGCATTCATTTCTTTGAATAATTGCCGCAAATCNTTCTTTGCNATNTTTATTGAATCNTTCAATTCACTAATCTTGNTTTTCATGGCTNTCTTTGAGTCTTTNGCCANCTTNTTTATCTCTNNCTTGGCCTTNTGAATTTCGTACATTTTAGCNCGTANGTTTTCTTTACATNNTGTTAAGCGGTCTTCNAATCTGTGAATGTTCACATTTCTTCGTTGTAGTCTATCTGCTCTCTTTTTGAAGCGCATATTTACTTTCGCAATTTCAATAGAATGTTTAGGAGTAGATTTCAAGTCCGAATTCAATCCTAGATATTTGAATGATTGAATCCACCACTTACTAGGGTCCATATGATACCACTTGTGCCCATTCCTGTAATCAGCTTGGAAAGTGTGGTGGAAGTTATGGTATCCCTCTCCAAAGGTTAGGAATGCTAGCCAAAATGAATCCTTGCTAGAATTTTCTTCCGAGTAGGGTTGTGTTCCCCAGATGTGAGCGGCGCTGTTGATCAGGAACGTTCCATGGTGAACGAATACAACTCTAGCTAGACCTGCCCAAACAAAACACCCCATGGCTCCAGATAATCCGCCGATTGCAAAGCCGATTAGTGCAGGTAAAATTAGACCTGAAAGTGCTCCTATCAAGAAGACATTTCTGTGCTGCCACATTATGATTTTACTTCTCTGTAAATCCTTGACGTTTGAGAAATCATTGGTGAAATTTTCTTCTTCCAGTAATATCCACCCAATGTGTGAATACCAGAACCCCTTTGACGCGCTGTAGGGGTCATCCGCTGAGTCGGTCATTTTGTGATGCCTTCTGTGGTCAGAACACCATTCTATGATTGAGTTCTGGAAAGACCCGGCGCCGAATATTGAATAGAATAGAACAAGGGGCCATTTTGCGTTATGCGAACGATGAGAAAATAATCTGTGATATCCAACTGTGATTGATAGACCACATGCGAAATAAAGACCAACAAAAACAATCAATTCTAGAAGTCCTGGTGGGTTAAAATAGANCCAATGCAGAATAATTCCAATCAATGCAAATACTGGAGTTGCGAATAAAAAAATTGAATTCAGCCAATTAATTTTGACTGCATTGGATTCTGTCATACAGCGTTCGCTCTGAGNGCCGTTATTGACTGTTAGGGTCCTGTGGTCACAACAGAGATGATTTGACAATCATCTTGCGCTTGCTGCGATACGCTGGACTTCTTCCTTCTTTGCTACAGCAAAGGATGTAACGTCTCCAACGCTTGCNTTGGTTAACTCNTTGATGATACACTGAGTTAGAGTTCTCTTGGACTTNGAGGTTCCCTGCTGGGCACCTTTTGCCAAGTTTCCTAGAGCGACATCTAGTCTTCTTGATGGTGAACTGTCAACAGCCTTTGGTTGAGATACTGCACCGAACTTGATTCGAGTGATCTCTTCCATAGGAGCAGCGTGGCAAATTGCGTCAACAAATGCTTGCAGAGGGTTTTCACCGCTCTTAGCAGCCATGGAATCAAGGGCGTTCTCGAATGCTTTCAGAGCGCCCATCTTCTTACCTGTGTACTTTCCAGTACGCATTAGTTTGTTTGTGAATCTCTCTACAACAGACAAGCGAGCTTTTCCGAACCATGCGTTTGCATGTCGGCCACCAGTGTGGGGAACTCCGACAGTTGAGAGATTGATGTAAGGCGCTAGTCCNGGGTCACGGCATACAACTTCAGCAGCATCATACTTACCGAATACTAGAGTTCCAATACCCGCTATTGGCTTTGCCTCTTCGACAGTGGTTTCTTCTTGTGTTTCGACATCGTCACTCATCACAATCACTCCAAATCATCGAACAGGCTTCTCCTTTCGTCCACGGACCATTTCATCCAATGAAACNCCGTTAACTTGGATAACCTTGTAACGTACACCAGGAATATCTCCGTATGAACGTCCCANGCGTCCACCAATACCTTCNACCATTACTTCATCGTGTTCGTCGATGAANTTGATAGCACCGTCACCAGGTGCGAANGCNGTGAGTTTGTTTCCGTTCTTGATTANTGANATCTTNACNGCNTTTCTGATTCCGGAGTTAGGCTGCTTTGCCTCGATACCGACNTTTTCGATAACGATACCCTTNGCTTGAGTTGAACCTGCCANTGGGTCGTGCTTAGCTCTTGACTTNAGCATNCGCTTCTTGTACCTGCGGTCAGACCATCTAAACTTTTGGCGATCTTTTGCCATCTTAGTTCCAGCGAACAATCCACGACCCATGTCAAAAACTCCAGAGAAGCAACTTGCCGACCTACCTCCCCTATTTCATGGTGCCGATTGTAAAACCTAGGTCAAATGATGCACTAGCCGCCGAAATCTAGTGCCAATGTTCATGGTTATAACCCTACACGAGTGCACCATGGCATTCCGTGATTTNCTAGGTGCGGCCACCGTAGTGAATGANCCAACAAGTGTACTGCATGGGGTTTTTGATAAATCNAAATCAACNGGNCATGNNCTTTTGTTGTTTGAGAATTTAATCGAAGCCCCAGGTCANAAAATCGCTGTNAATCTGTTGACNAGGCCTNGNCTATGTGCNGCNCTNTCNATTGAGCCGGAGGATTTTATNGACCTTCTTGGNTGGGCNATGGAGAATCCTANNGANCCAAAAATAGTCGANACNGGNCCNGTCATGNANAACCCNCANNCNACNCCNAAATTGACNGATTTACCAATTCCNCANCACTGGAGNGANGANAGAGGNAGNTACATGTCCTCNAGCGTGATNATNGCNGAGTTTGGCGGGATTCGAAATATGTCATTCCACAGACAATTTTTGCGAGATGACAACCACTTAGTGGCACGAATTGTCCCTAGGCATCTTCATACAATGACCGGNGAAGCAAGGGCGGTGGGTGAGGAAGTTAATGTCGCAATAATCAATGCTCCAGACCCGGTTGTGTTACTGGCTGCTGCGATGTCTTTTGACACAAATATCGATGAGTTAACAATCGCTTCAGCACTTCATCAAAAGGTATACGGTAAGCCCTTGGAATTACTTTCATTACCAAATGGGATTCAAGTTCCTGCAAATGCAGAATATGCAATGTGGGGTCGCATTACTACAGAGAATGATGATGAAGGNCCATATGTAGACATTACTGGAACAGTCGATGACATTCGACAAGAACCGGTTATCGAAATCGATGGAATCACTCACAGAACTAATCCAATTTTCCATGCACTCATTCCTGCAGAAGCAGAGCACAAAACCCTGATGGGACTTCCAAGAGCACCTACAATCAAATCTGCTGTAAGCGAAGTTTGTGAATGCCTAGATGTTCACATGACGGAAGGTGGCGGAGGCTGGTTGGCAGCTGTAGTCAAGATTCGTGTGCAAAAGGAAGGCGATGGAAAGAGGGCTATACAAGCAGCCTTAGATGGTCATCGCTCAATGAAAATGGTTACAATTGTAGATGAAGATATTGACATCACGGATCCTGTGCGTGTTGAATGGGCTATGATGACTAGATGGCAACCAGATTCAGACTCAATTATTCTTTCAAATCAAAAGGGCTCTAGTCTCGACCCTTCCCGCCTGAATGATGGAAATACTGCAAAGATTGGAATCGATGCAACAATACCTTGGGGTTATGATAGATCAGGTTTCATGTCAGTTCAGTGAGTTGATTCAATGGATAGTGCTTCCATCCTTCAGCATCCCCGTAGAAACTTAGGAAGTAGGCATCGCTCGCAGGCAGACAGGTTTGTGAAGCTAGCTAACAAAGACCCTGAACGCAAGGATGAAAATCTCGCTTGGGCAGAGCAGAATGCTCAGCAAGCGGTCTTATACGATTTCACTGATGAAAGAAATTGGCGCTGTTTAGCCGAGATTAAGCACATGCGCCAAGATAGCGAAGGGCTATCTTTGGTTTTGGAAGACTTGTTTGTTGTATTGGGGCGTGACCCTAACCAACTTGTCCAACTTAAGGGTGTAAATCATCTGGAAGTAGGTCTGGAGTTACTTGAAGCCGCCTTCTTGACCGATTCACTGGAGCCTGAAATTTGGTTTAGCAAACTGGATTCAGATAGTCTAGAAAATTTTGTAATTCGCTGCAAAGGTCTGGATTTTACAGACCAGAGGGCGAATATTGTCTACGGGAGAAGATTGGAGAGAATAAGAAGTGCAGGTCATGAAGAGATGTTCATTGAATTAGTACACCATCTACTTGCCCACCGACCTGCAAACCATGAATTGTGGATGGAGCTCGGTAGACTTCATGAACGTCGAAATGAAGTCGACCAAGCATGGTTGTGCTATGACCACGTGCAGCAAATACGCCCAACTGAACCGGTTCGTGACCTTTTCTTGACTAGATTAAAAGGAGCAATGGATGGAGAAGAATCGGTTCCATGGAGTGGTCCATCACTAGAAACCAGAGCTGATTTTTTATCACGAATGCAGAATTTATCACAAACTGTATCAGTTGTTCCTGTTGAGGAAAATGAAGAGTTAGTAGAAGAGCCTGTCGATATTGAATTAAAGAGACTACAGGACTTAATCGAAGCGGGCGAGGCGGCTGAGGCATTCTTCATGGCTCGCTCATTATTTACTTCTGGAGAATCCTGGGCCGAAGAATGGATGCTAAAGGCACAATCGNTGCTCTAGACGTCCTTTAGAGTCATAATTTCTGTAACTCTTTCAGTCCACATTATCGCAGAATCNCCCTCGCTAATCGATGCACATAGAGCTGCAAGTAATGCATCTTCAACTTCGCTTGGAGATGAAAGCAAATCTGCGAACAGTTCTGGCTTTTCTAGGCGTTTCGCAAGCATAACTAGAGCACGCAGGTCAGGTCTTTCTTCACCAGAATATCCNTCTTGTGTGTTCTCAATACACCACTCAAGAACACCAAACACATCATCAGGATGAACCTGTAGAATTGGTGCGGTTTCGCCAGCAGATAGTGGCTTTGATTCGACGACTTGGTCGGCAAATTTTGCAGCCTCTTCACTGATGNACCCTGANGATATTTCTACAAANATTGCCCCTGATTCAACTNCCAATTCGATCTGCTTGGCGATCATTGCATGTGCATGTGCATTAAAGGCGCATCTAGCAGCATCAAAGGTATGTCCAAATGCCAAATGAATTCTTGCAGCTTGGATTCTGGATATAGCAATAGTTTCGTTTGCATGTCCTGATTTTCGAGATATTTCTCCGTGAACGTGTAGCGCCATCATTGGCTCATCTATCGAGAGATGGAATGCAGCTTTGTTTAGCAGAGAAATGTCATGGTCTCTGCTGGCCTTAGCCACAGATTTCAATCTGGTTTCTGCCCAAGTTAGGTCATCTCTCGCATCCTCAATTTGACCATTCTCAAAGTGAACCAATCCTCTCTCCATTCTCAATCTACCTTCAAGTGCCAAATCTCTAGTATCAGGTGTTCTTGCGACTACAAGAGCATCTTCTATAGATTCGAGGTCGATTTCTCCAGCAATTCTTTTCTTGACCAAATCAAGTACTTTTGATTCTGCAGGAGTCAATTTATCCTGCAAGAATGCAACGATGTCACTATTCATTACAAGTCCAAGTTCTGCTATACCGAGCCAGCTCTTCCACCCTATTTTTTCTAGTAATGGTTCAAGTTCNCTCTCACCATTTTCATACGCATGGATAATTTCTTCTGGATTCATTACTGATTCCTCCTAGTTTGGGCGAGTAAATTGATGAATGCGCTTTCTGCAGCGACTCTATCACTCTTTCCAGACCAGCCAGCGGCACCGTCATGCCCACCGCCTTCTCCTCCCAATGTTTCACTCAGTGTCTGCATCATTTGGCCTAGGTGTACGCCATTGATTGTTGACGACCTAGGCGCTCTAGCAGTCAATCTTGTTTCACCATCTCTATACCNAGAAACTAAGGCAACTTCTGCTCCAGTCTGGATCAAAATCCCCGCAACCTTTCCCTCGTGAATACCTGCATGAGTATGCACAAGATTCCAAACTCCACATTCTGTTGATTGACATCTTGATAGGGCTTTCAATATAGCACCCCTCTCACTGGAATTAATTTCCTCTGCCTGAATGTGTTCTACAAATTCTTGGTACTCAAANCCGGCACCGTTTAGTATCTCTGAAGCGCATTCNAATGATGCTTTATCAGCATGTTTGAATCTGCCAGTATCAGTGATTAGTCCTGCAAGTAAGAGTTTGCGTACTTCGTCTGTTAGTGAAGTTGGGGATTTATCTTTAAGATATTGGAAAATAATTTGAGTTGTTGCTCTAGCATCATTTCTTACCTCTAGATCATCTTTGCCAAAACTCCAGTCGCAAGTGTCGTGGTGGTCTATCACACAAATTGGTACTCCCTCGGGGATTTCAACACCAGTCTGAGATTCTGAAGCGGCATCAACAATGATTATTCCACCAATTTTTGCAGGCCANGATGGTTCTTTTGCTAGTTTTCTGAACGGTGCATTCATTTCAGTGCAGAGGCGTTTAGCTAGTTTGCCAATGTGTAGGCCACATGCCATAAGGTTAGGATTAGAGGATGCTAATGCAATCGCCGAACCGATTGTGTCCATGTCGCCGTTTCTACCTGTAAGAACAGGAACAGCGCCATTTTCGGCTGCTCTTTCTATCCAGGAGGCTAACTTATCCAAGTTCATCCCTCAAGAGATTGCTTCAACTTTTCATATGTGGATACAAGTTCAGCCTCTCGCTTAGCCATAGTTTCTACAGCGGATTTCATTTGAGTAAGTGTTGTTTCCAAATCTGACAGCAACTGTTCTCTATCTTTTACTTCAACAAGAATAGTCCCCATCTGGCGATGTAGAGACATGTCATCAGGTTGTTCTTTCACCGCCGCAATCGTTCCTTCCAATTCTCTAACTTGAGCGTTTAGAGATGCCACTTGTTGCCTAGCAGCTTGTACTTCTGCTACGACCATTTGCAGTTGTTGTGCTGATTCCATGTTTAGTCCTCACTTGCTTGGGGTTCAAGAATCCATCACTTCTATGACTTTACGAGCAATCACTAGCGATCTCATTCGAGTATTCCACATTGCACGGGCATCTTTAGCACGGGNTTCATTTAGCGTGAAACTGAAATTGTTGCCGCTAATAGTAACATCCTCTTCACTGGACAGGCTGGATGCTAATGATTTAGCATGTGGAGAATCCACCGATAGGCGGACGGACCACAAGAGGATCACTCCTCTTCGTCTAGTTCACCAGCGTTCATTGCTCGCTCGTACTCGATAGCAGCTTGCTGAGCGATGAAAGCCATGTCTGCAGTGGTTGCACCATCTGCATTACGGCGAATGATTCTGTTGTTTGCATCGGATGCACGTGTGTAAGGCTCCCATGCGCCACCGGCGAAGGTGTGTCCACACTTACCGCAGGACCAAATTCCTACAGACTTGCGAGTGACCTTGCGGTATTGACAAACCGGACAAGTGTACTTAGCGGATTTCTTCTTCATGGCCATGCCAGCATTTCTTCGAACGCTAACACCATATCTTGCACCAAAACGACCGGTTGCGCCAGCCTTCTGTGTTCGCTTTGCCATGTTCATTCCTCCTTGGAGTTGACCAGTTCTGCGAGTTCTGCACAGCGCTGCTGAGCGACCCCGAGTATCTCGTCGAATTCGGCCGGCGTGAAAGTTCCCTTTAACCCCTTCTGAAGTGAATGTAGGTGTCCTTCATCTCCTAAAGTGATGTGAATTCTCTCATCTCCACCCAATTCTTCTTCTTCATTAGCATCTAGAACATATCTTCCGCCAACTCTAGTGAATGAACACATTGTTGGTGTCATAGATAATGCAAGAGGATAGTCCTCACCGATGTCAAAACGCTCTGCTGGAACGATGGCAGTCCTTAGAGCAGCAATAGCTCCAAGAGCACATGCGTCGAAGATATTGCCCTTGTCTGACAGAACGTGAATATCGATCATAATTCCCAGAACTTTCTCTCCTGGGATGATACATAGCGAATCCATGTCAATACAACCTGACTCGCGAATTCCTCTATCAACAACTCTTCCGAGTTCGATTGATTGCGGAGAAGGCGGTCCTGGTTCATACTTGCGTCCAGCCACTGGACGTAGTTCAGCACCGCACATCAAGGATCCTTGAGTAGGTCTGTCTGGCCAAGGAGTTCTGATCTCGAACTTGACACCAGCATAGATAATCGTGTCACCCCAAGTAACCTTGGCACTACCTTCTGCATTGTAAAGGCAGTTTGTTTCTAATTTGATGTCACGGGACTCCCATCTACCTCTTCCGTCAATTCGCTCGTCCTTTTCTGCCAGAGCAGCAAGTTCTTGTCTCAACAAGCTAGGAACTAGTTCAACCATCAGGCTTCACCTCCATTCTTTTCGACATATCTGCGCTTGAGAGCATCCACCATCAATTCATGAATTTCCTTGGCGGCCTTCATGTTGTACTCCATACATGTGTTGTACTCCTCAACTGAAAGGTCTCCATCCATCTGTAGGAAAGCGATTTCTCCAGTGGTAGGTAGAATGCCCATTGGAAGGTCTGCTTGGCCGTCGTTATCTTCAGCCTTGTCAAGATCGAGTACTACAGTGTCTCCGATTTTA
>PBXT01000002.1 GCA_002727695.1 Methanobacteriota archaeon
CGAATATCAGAATCAAAATATCGGCTCAACTCTTTACGAGCATGTGAAAAAACAGGCAGAAGAATTGGAAATCCCTGTGACTGCAGAGGTCAACATCCACCCTCCAAATCCAGGTTCAATGAGATTTCACGATAGACACGGGTTCGAACAGGTCGGAGTGTTAGATCACGACGAGAAGTCCGTTGCTTTATTCGTCTACCAGTAAAAGATAATTCGATTACGAATATTCTATTCGACTAGAGGCTTCGCTTGTATTGTTGATAGTTAGTGGTGCGAGAGCCGGGACTCGAACCCGGGTTCAAGCGTTGGCAACGCTCGGTGATAACCACTACACTACTCTCGCAAGTGTAACCCTCGGATTGGACAGGGGTATAAACCGTTGTCGATTAGAAAAAGACCTGATTCAAGCGTCTCCAAACCCGCCTAGNCCACCTTCTCTGTCAGACCCGCGCATTATGTAAACTGTAGCGCCAGCTATTGCAAGAATTAGTAACCCTCCAATTGCCACATAGGTCAGCATATCACTGTTTGAACCTGAGGTAACCTCGCCTGCAGGTTCTTTCAACGTGATTGGGAGTGATTCTTCGGCACTTTGGGACCCATAGGAATCCATTGCTTTGACAAGTAATTCATGTGTCCCGAGAGCGATATATGTCTTGACAGTGATTTCTTTGGAATAAGTGCCATCTCCATTTGATGTCATTGTGAACCAAGTATTGGATTGGCCAGGAGGTGCCAAGATCCCCAGCTTCACCTTTACCCAATTTAATCCATCATAATCATCGACTCTTATTGTAAGGACATAATCGACATCTTCGTCTCCAATTTCAATTATTCTTGCCTCGCCGATATCGATCACTGGAGGTTCATTCATCACATTAACAACGATATCCTCATCCATTGTACTCTCTATGTGATGTTGCCCTGAGACAATTGTTCTTTGAACTGTGATTGAAGAATCAAAATTGTCAACCATTCTGACTTTCAGCATGTGTTCTCCTGGACTCATGCCTGATGGAATTTCGACTTGTCCAGCCCATATTTCTCCAAGCTTATTCAATTCGGATAGGTTGCCACCGTATTCTCTCATATCAATCGAAACAGAAGCGACACCATGCCCGTCGATGACTTCAGCATTGACCAGCAAAATCTCACCGCGATTTACTATTGAAGGGACGATTTCCATAGAAGTGAGCCGAGGTGGTTGATTCAGAACGCTAATGTTGGTCGAATCCGAATCAGTTGCGTCGAACACATCGGTAACGATAACTGTGATTGGTAATTCGCCATATTCTAATCCAGGAACTGATAATTCCACAGTCCAAATGTCATCTCCAATCACCCTATCGCCACTCAAGCCCTTGTCGTTCAATTCGATCGATGCTGGGCCGCCGATAGAAGTAGTGTCTGCAGTAACACTGACTATGTTGAAATCAATATCGGAAACCGTTACTTCAAGGTAGCCAGGCGCGCCACCTTCGCCAGTTACTACTCCTTGTGCTAGTGTGATCAAATCGATACTAGGGTCATTGTTATCATGAACAGAAATGATTGATGGCGATAATACTCGATTAACGGACTGATTCTCAGTTAGATTGACCAGTTGCTCATCCTCTCCAAACTCAATTTGGAAAGCACGCTGAATGGCTACATTTAGTCCAGAGAGCGGCCCATCGATGATTAGATTTCCACTGGCAGTCCCAATAACATCGGTAGAATAGACTCCAGTCCATGCAACAGTATCCACTAAGTGTCCATCCATAGCAACCGTTTCTGGTTGTCCTGCGGTCACAGTAAGCGACATCCCGCTTTGTTGGTCTAAAGTGAAAACGTCACCAGTCATTGCATCAATCGGAGCAAACCCGGATTCACGGCTAACAGTGACATCTCCAATTCCCTCTTCTACTGAAGGGGCCTCAGGAGAGGTTTGTATTGGTGAATTAGAGTGAATAACGTCACCGCTGCTTGGGTCAGGTCCAGTTTGACTCCAGACTGTGCGTATTGTTCGGTTTTCCCATTCTGATTGTTTAGCATCATAGGACCAAGACTCGTTGTGGTGTGCACCTGCTCCTAAATCCGAATTTGGTAATGCTGAAATTCCTGTTATGTTGAACCATTCTTCTTGATGCACAATGATTACATCATACATTACACCTGTTTCATTGGCTTGAGATACAGCACCTTCAATTGTGCGAACAACTCCAAATGTGCCTTGAGCATCCCCTGTAATTATTCCATCAACGTGAAGGTCGTCAACAGTCACGATTCCATCTTCTTGTTCTTGATGGAAATCATGTATTGTGCCGTTTATTTGCACGCTTGCGTTCTCATCTTCTCCAGAGAATCCGAAACTTCCTTGACCAGTCATTTTGTTTAGATGGTCAACACGTACGCCATCTTCCCAGCGTTCAATTGATTCGAAGCTATCTAGAGAAATATCCATTCTAGTATCATTATTTTCTACAATCAAGTCTGCAGTTGCTTCAAATTGTGTGTGTGAAAGCCTTCTGGTGCCGTTGGAATCCCAAGTCTCAATCAATAATACGGCTAATTCTCCACTAAGGTCCATCATCTCTCCATCATTATCAGCATCAACTGAAATTGAGCCGTTTGCTTCGATTCTGAATCTCTCATCCACGATACCGTTCAAGGTCGTTCTGTTAATCCAAGCGTCGCTGATTGTTCCTTCAATTTGAACAGCACCTTCGTCACCATCACTACCGACCCCGATAGTTCCACTTCCTCGAGCATCGAATATTTGTCCGGTCATAACCCCATCAACAGTAGTTTCGTTCTTCCATACTGAATCTAGGTTGATCATCATTGAAATGCTGCTATCAGCTGTATTTGAGACAATCAAAAGGGAGCCGTTGCCCATTTCCCAGGATTCTAGGCTGTTACCGATTCTTTGCTGCCATCCTTGGCCGTCGAATAGTAGAATGTATTTCTGGGTTCCATTTTCATTTTCCCATTGCTGGTCCATTGTCCATTCAGAATTCAAAGTTACTTCGTGGTCCGCTATAGGCTGGCCCCATATTCCAACGTTAATTGTTCTAGTACCCCCGCCAGCCTGTATTGTTACGACGTCACCGTTGGAAACAGTTGTATTCAGTACGATTCGGAGGTCTTCGCCCGTAGTATCGTAGATGATTCCAACATCGAGCATTTGCTCATCGTGTTCGTGTGTAACGTTGATTTGCGAGAGTTCCACATCACCAGCGATAATGTAAGCGTGGTCATCAGTCCAGTCAACATTGATAGTAACAGTATCGACTTCATCAGCATTGACAATCGGCAAAACCGAGGCCAAAAAGAGCACAACTAGCAGACCGGCTCTAACCTTCATAGTACAATGGTGTACCCGCTACTCTTCAAGACTTTGGGGATGATGATTAGCCCCAGTGGTCGGAAGTGAATGCGTTTGGATTGACTGGCTTGTCTCCCTCGCGCATCCAGATATTTCCTGCATCGCCATAAACATCGCCGAATGGATCGACTTCTACGACCTCAACTTCACGNTTCATGTAAGCTTCAACACGCTCACGTAGTTCTGGCTTGAAGCGCCAGTAGTGGATTCTCCATTCACGACCATCCCAAAGAGTGGTTTCTTCCGATTCGGTTGTGAGAAGGTCATAGTCCTGGAACATGTAGAACAAGTTACGGTCTGTGGGCTCTAGAGCATTGTCAATGATTCTGTCATAAAATCCAAAGAAACCAAGAGCGTGTTCAGCCATACCACAAGCGACCTCAGGGTCCATTTCCATGTCTATGTGCTGTCTAATTGCCTCAGTAAGTTCCATCATTGTCATTCCCATGTAATCACCTCGCGCTGGAGTATAAGCCGCCTCACTTCTCTCCGCTGCGCAGTAATATGTATAGGTCGAAGTCCCTAATTAACCCAGCGANGATTTTGGNCCAATCGAGCAGTTCAAAGGGGAAATCGAACCCGCAAGTGCATGGATGAGCAGTTCGCGGAAGGTAATTTCCTCGGCTTGCCGGACCAAGACGGTCCTGCCGATGTAGTAATTGCATCCGTCCCATATGAACTCACCACTTCCTATGGACAAGGAACTGCACAAGGTCCTGCTGCATGTATTGAGGCATCAGGGCAGGTCGAATTGTTTGATGATTTACTCGAAGAAGAGTTGCCTGCGGGGAAGGTCATCCGCACAGTTGAGCCATGGAATGGAGAGGGCGCATCTCTCCAAGAGCAGCTCGACGGCATAGGTGCATACGCTGCCGAACAGTATTCTAGCGGAGCGTTTCCAATATTCCTAGGAGGCGAACACGGAATCCTTCCAGGTATCCTCAGAGGGTGCCCACAGAAGGTCACACTGATTCAGATAGATGCTCACGCAGACCTTCGTGATGAACTAGATGGGGAGCCATATTCGCATGCTTGTGCAATCGCTCGCTCCCTCGACGAAGGTGCTTTGGAGGTACATCAGGTTGGCATTAGGGCATACTGTAGACAGGAATTGGATTTGATCAACTCTGATGAGAGAATCCACACTTGGTTTGCTAAAGACGTGATGAGCCCTTGTACAGGGGCTAAGGCTTGGGCGGAGTGGCTCGATTCCCTCACTCACATTGAAGGCCCTGTGCATCTTACAATCGACATTGATGGATTAGACGGCGCTCTAGTTCCTGCTACCGGAACACCGGTTCCGGGCGGGCTATCTTTCTGGCATGTCGTTCAAACGATAGAAACAGTATTCGCAAATTGTGAGGTAGTTAGCGCTGATGTTAACGAAATAGTTTCACAGAATGACACTCCGTTGACGGAATTCACAGCAGCCATGATTGCAACAAAGGTTGCAGCAGCCCATATTGCTAGTTTGAGGTGATACTTTGGCACATGGTTCTCACATTATGCTCGATTGCACTGGTGCGGTTGGAGTGGAAGGCGCGTGGATGCTTTCATTGATGGAAAAGGCGGTGGATGCTTCTGGAGCACGCCGCGTTCATTCACACAACGAAGATTTCGATGGTAGCGTTTCACCACCTGGCTTCGCATCGGTCGTATTACTCGATGAAAGTCATGTAAGTGCGCATTGTTATTCGGAAACTGGACTGCTTGCAGTTGATGCTTTCTCTTGTGGGGGGACCGACCCTGCAAGAATTATGGAAGTAATCGAGAAAGAGTTGAAATCACGATTTCCAGACATGAAAATCAATCGACGTAAGCGTGTTGAGAGATTCCTCTCAGAGCCAGTAAATGGGGGAGTAAGGGGGTTTGTTGACCGCCATTTCCATCATTTTAACGCAGGAGCATTGCGTGATTGTGCACAATCGCTTGATCAGTTCCTAAACGACGGTGGGCGATTGATGGTCACATTGGCTGGAGCAATGAGCACGGCTGAAATCGGGCGCTCATTAGCACCAATGATTAGAGCAGGAAAAATCCATGCAATTACTTGTACAGGAGCCAATTTAGAAGAGGATGTTTTCAATTTAGTAGCCCATTCAAAGTATCAAAGAATTCCAAACTGGCGTAATTTGAGCGAGGAGGATGAAGCGCAGTTGCATAGTCAAGGGTTCAATAGAGTCACTGATACTTGCATCCCAGAGGAAGAGGCTATTCGCCATATAGAAGGCAAGATTCTCGCTCAGTGGAAATCACGTTCAGCATTCCCTCATGAGCATTTGATGGCAATTCTAGACGATTTAGATGTAGAAATCCCTCGAATAGATTCTTGGTTGATTGCAGCCAGAGATGCGGGTATTCCAGTTTATGTTCCGGGTTGGGAAGATTCGACTCTGGGCAACATCTTTGCAGCACACTGCATCAAAGGCGATGTAGATCGCACTTCTGTAAAGACTGGAATAGATTACATGATGCATTTGGCTGATTGGTACAGGAATGCAGAACACCCAATTGGCTTCTTACAAATTGGAGGTGGAATTGCAGGCGATTTCCCAATTTGTGTAGTCCCTATGCTTCGCCAAGACATGCAAGAGGATTCTCCGCTTTGGGGATGGTTCGCTCAGATTTCAGAATCTACAACCTCGTATGGTAGTTACTCAGGGGCTCCGCCTAGTGAGAAAATCACATGGGGGAAATTAGCTCCAGGTACTCCTATGCACATAATTGAATCAGATGCAACAATAGTGGCTCCAATCTTATTCTCATATATTTTGAACTAATATTTTCCAATTGAAAAATTAATTTTTCAATTGATATTTAGCCTACAGTAAGATTGTTTATTTCTATCAAAAAACCCATCGAATAATAGTCATATTGATGATAGGTAGGCTTGTGGAAGTTACATGCGCGGGCTTGCAATTTTCCTTGCGGTTCTAATTGTAGCCCCAACGCTAGCTACGGCTGAACCAAATTGGCCGGGCGAACCAGTAGACAATCACATCTACATGTCTTGGGCTGCACTAACCCAAGAGTTGAATGATTGGTCGAACGATAATCCTGACATTGTTATGCTTTCCAGTATTGGTCAGTCTTACTTAGGTAAGGAATTGTGGATGATTGTTCTTTCTGACTGGTCTATGGAGACAAAACCTGATGGAAGTGCTAAGGAGATAATATACATTGATGGGGGGCATCATGGAAATGAATACTTGGGAACTGCACTGGCCTGGTTAACAGCTAAGTGGTACATCAATGGATGGAATGCCCAAAACGAAGAAGCAATGAATGTTCTGCAATCTACTGAATTGCACATTATGATAATGCTTAATCCAGACGGAAATGATGCCGATACAAGACATAATCTAAACCTAACTACAGCAGCAAATCCATTCGTAAGCGAGCCTGTCCCCACAGGAATTGATCTAAACAGAAACTACGACCATTTCTGGGATGATTGCTCACCAAGCGACCCTTTTGCACCAGGAGCTAGTGCATTTAGTGAACCAGAAACCCGGGCGAATGCGAACTACATGAACAACGTAGTACAGGATGCCGATTTGTACGTAACCATGCATACAGGGGTTTGGATTATGCTATACCCTTGGGGTAAATGGCCTGAACAACCTCCTGACTGGGAATTATTCCATGGAATAAGAGAAGACGTGCACGCTGGCATTTCTGACATACCAATCCAAAACGCAAACCAAGGACTCTATCCAAATTGTGGAACCAGTAGAGATTACGGATACGGAGTAATGGGATTCCCAACCTTCACCTTTGAGACAGATGACGACCAATTCCTTCCAGGAACATTCGAAGATGTCAACGAAAGGCTTGATGAAGAACTTGATGTGATGAAATATCTAATCAACAACATTTGGTATTGGAGGGCACGTCTTGTTGTCGAATCATTTAGTATCGATGATGAAGTTGTAACCTTCACAGTCAATAACATGGGTCGTGCAAGCACCCAAAACGCCACACTGCAGTACATCGATGGGGACAAAGTTCTATGGGAATCCGATAATTTCACAGCAAATGCGACTAGCAAAACTACTGTGAAAACCGGCGGCTTCGATTACGAAGGTGGAGAGTGGCGCCTATCCTACCAAAAGCGAGTAGTTCATTCATCACAATGGGTGAACGAGAGCGTAAGCATGAGTCCATCAACCACCAGTTTACTTTCACAATCGGTTGAAACATTGGTTTGGGTGCTGCAGGCCGGAGCCGTTCCCTTATTCGTTGTAGCATTTGCATTCTGGTGGTCTAGAGAAGACAAACCGTTCGATTTGGAAGATGACGCACCTTTGGAAGCAGAACTACTTGAATGAGCCGAATCATGCGCATCTTCAAGTGCCATGTACTGCTGGATTGATTAGGTGAGCCAATGCAGGTATCAGTAAACACCAATGACAACATCAACGGAACACTCGTTCTTCCTTTGTGGGAAGATAGCGATTCAATGGCAGAAGGCAGTGAAGCAGGAGTTCCTAGAAGCCTAAAGAATCAGATTGAAACAATCCTAGCTGCTGGAGATTTCAAAGCAAAGTCCGGAACAGCAATGACACTTGCTGGAACCGATGGCGGAAAGGCAATGCTAATCGGTCTAGGAAAGGCAGATGACGCAACTCTACAGTCGATGAGAGAAGCGGGTGCAAAGGTTACTGCAAGCCTCTCAAAGATCCATGGCAAAACTATCACAGTCAAGTTCTCCGGCATGGAAGGAGATCACATGGGAGCTTTCGTAGAAGGTATGATTCTCAGAGATTACTCATATGACAAGTACAAGTCAAAGGACGACGATGACGATTCTGACGACAGCGAAATCCACGCGCACGTGACTTGTGAAGCAGACAAGATTGAGGATTTGCATAAGTCCGCAAACCTGTCTCTTGCAGTAGCATCCGGTGTCTATCTGGCTAGAGATTTAGGGAATGCTCCTCCAAATGATCTGTATCCAATGGCATTCGCTGAACAAGCAATTGCATTTGGTAAAGAACATGACAACGTAAAGGTCACAATCATCAACTACGAACAGGCACTTTCCATGGGAATGGGGGGTCTTGTTGGAGTCGGTATGGGTTCAGCAAGAAAGCCATGTATGGTAATCTTCGAAATCAACCCAGAAATGCCTGGTCCTAGCCCATGTATCGTTGGAAAGGGAATCACATTCGACACCGGTGGTATCTCACTAAAGCCACCGCCCTCAATGGACGAAATGAAGTATGACATGCACGGCTCTGCGACAACCTTCGGTGTAATGCAAGCATTAGTCGCTAGCGGTCACAAGGAGAGAGTAATCGGAGTTACATGCATGGCAGAAAACATGCCATCTTCCAACGCTCAACGCCCTGGTGATGTAATCAAGACATACTCAGGTAAGACTGTTGAAGTTCTTAACACAGATGCCGAAGGAAGACTAGTTCTATCTGATGGACTGTGGTACACAGGAACTCATCTGAACCCGTCTTACATTATTGATTTGGCAACCCTAACTGGAGCATGTGTCGTTGCACTAGGCCACGAAGCAAGCGGTCTATGGTCTAACGATGATGACTTGAGAAACAAGATTAAGGAAGCCGGAGAGCACTGTGGAGAAATCGCTTGGCCTATGCCATTGTTCAAGGCTTTCGAGAAGGAAATGACTGATTCAAAGATTGCAGACGTTCGCAACCTTGGTGCTGGTCGCTGGGGTGGCTCAAACACCGCTGCAGCTTTCCTAAAGCAATTCATTCCGAACAAGGACGGAACCGATGAACAGATTCCTTGGGCTCACCTAGATATTGCTGGAACAGCATGGGGTGCTAAGACTAACAAGTTGGTTAAGACCGGTGCAACAGGAATCCATGTTAGGACTCTACACCACTTGATCACTGGTCAGTAATTATTGGCTAAAGTGCTTGATTGCATCACGAGTGATGTCGATTACAAGATCGACTTCTTCGCTTGTAATGTTGAAGTGAGGCGTGTACCTTAGAGCATTTATTCCTCCGTGGATTACTCCAAGACCGTTCTTTCTGCACCAGACTTCGACATCATCGAATCCAACAACTTTCATCTTTTCAGGGTCTAGTTCTGCAGATAAAAGCAACCCAGTGCCTTGAACTTGAGTGATTGTGCCCGGCAGTTCTTCTGCCAAAACCTTCAGTTTGTCAACAAACTCACGACCGCGGTCACGAATGTTCTGTCTCAACTCAGGGGTGATTCTCTCAAGAACTGCAACAGCAGTCTCCAACGCTCTCGGATTGGTTGTCATGGTGTTACCATATATTCCAACAACATACAACTCAGCAGCCCTATCGTTTAGTCCCAAGACCGATAGTGGATACTGCCCTGCGTTCAATGCCTTGGACCAAGTCTCTAGATCAGGTCCTTCAGCATCTTGGAATCCCTCATAATCCACAACTGATAGAGTGCCTTGTCCTCTGATTCCTGCTTGGATTGAATCTACAATTAGCATAGAACCATGTTCATTTGTTAATCTCCTTGCTTCATCGTAGAAATCTCTGTCAATGCATTGTCCGGGGTTTCCTTCACCTTGTACCGGTTCTATTGACATCGACTCGATGAAGTAGCCTTCTTCGTCGGCCTTTGCAAAGGCTGCTTGAAGCGCTTCAACGTTATTTGAAGGAACTAAGATTAGGTTATCTCTTTCAGCGAACGTCTTCAGAACCTTGTCGTATTTCCCCTTGCAGGAATGAGAAATTTGTGCAGGCCTGTCAGTTCTTCCATGGAATGCTCTTTCAATTGCTAAAAGTTTGACAGGCTTACCTTCATGCTTGCCGCCAGGGCCAGTCATTATTTTCGAGTTTACATCGCATATCCTCATGGCAACAGTCATTGACTCTGAACCAGAGTTCATACAGATGAACTTGGAGAATGGACAGCTTCCTCTTGAATGNCCCAATTCTTTTTTCAGGGCAGCAGCAAGTCTAGCCTGTGAAATGGAGGGAGTCATTACGTTGGCCATTACGTGATTTTTACTCATTGCATCAATGATTTCTTCTGGGCCATGTCCGCCACCCAGCATTCCATATCCGCCGTTATCGTGAACTACGGCACCGTGTGAGGTTACAATCCAAGGCCCTCTTGCTGCAACCGCAACATAAGGATTGATTGTAGCAGGAGCGTAAAAATTGACATAATCTTCCTGCAAATGAGATACTAAGTCGCTTTCTGCCATCATTAGCAACTCATTGGAAAACTCCCCTTGTCGAATCCCTGCTTCCTCAATAGCTTGGACTAGAGTGTTATCTCTTGAAGCGAAATCTAGGATTACATCGTTAGTTAATCCGGTAGTTTCAGCATGACCACTCGATGCGCGCATCTGCTCTAGAATAGCGATTACATCTGCCATGAATAAAAGGCGTTACAGGCGTATATTCAACATTGTCCTATATTGGTGTAATTTTACACTCTTGCAGGCGATTTTATCTTAATCCGAGATAGTTTGGTTACTCCATGGCAGAGGAAAAGCGGTCCATTGACCACACCTCTCTGCAGCACGGATTTTTCCAATTCACATTCCCTCATACTTGGAAGGGAATTGTCCCTTGGGTTATTGCAGCAATACTGTTCCTTGGGGCTGGAGTCTTCCTAATAGTCAGCCTCGACATACCAGATGTGCCGCCTGTTTCAGAAAGTCAGTATGTCGATTCTTTGGATGAAATCGATGAAGAAGATACTGTGACTCTAGGCGCAGGATGGCAGGATTCTGGCGATGAGGCTACATTTGCTGTAATCGACGTGGTAATCCAAGAAGGAACATTGGTTCATGGATATTGGACACTTGATTCAGACGGTGAAAATTGTACAGATCATGTTGATGTTTATGATGATGTCATTTTGACTGTAGAGCCTACTTCAGGAGGCGAACCATTCGAAATTACTTGGTTGGATGAAGTTGGTGTTGAAGTATCGACAGATAGCCGTAATTGCCCTGGTTACGACGATTGGTATGTTGGAGCAGGCAGTGAAGTTGAGATGTTCATTATCGGCATAGACGGTGAATATTCGATGCTCTCGGTTGGTGCTGAAGGAAATGAAGCGGGCGAGAGAACAGAGCGAGAAGATGCTCAGAGAGTCGCCTTGGGAATTGTTGTCCTTGCTGCTGCTTTGATGATGATTACAACTCCTACATCACTTTCCGATGATATCAAGAATCTGAAAAATAGATGGGGAAACAAGCCATTCGTGCACGGTTCCCCAGGTAATTTGAATGATGCCAAAGGGCCGGTTAGAGAAGTAGACGAGAACGATTGGGTCTTACCTCCGCCCGGGCATGAAACGTGGCCCGAAAACCCGTATGCGCCAAATGATGAAGGCTCACTAATCGAAGAACATCCCNATGTTATTGGCACTCCAACTCCTGCAACTTTCACGTTGTACTCAATAAATGGCATAATTTTCGTCGCCACTGCGTTATGGCTAGCAGCCGATTTAACAGCAAGGCACAGTGATGAGTCTACGCAATCTATTGGCAACATGCTAAAGCTAGTGATAGTGATTTTTTCTTTATTTTGGACAATTTTCGCATACAGAAAATGGAAATTAATCCATAACATAATCGACACTCCTTCCAGCAGAGTCAGAAGTGTTGCAGCAGGGCCTGCTGAGTTGGTTGGCCAAGTTAGACCAGGTCCACAAGGCACTTTGTCAGTGGATGTTGGTGGCAGTTCATCTATGAGAGTGGAAGGCGTAGTCAACTACAGATGGGAAGAGGAAGAATATGTTTGTACAAAGGATTCTGATGGGAATGAATCATGCAGTTGGCAAACCAGAAGAACCGATTCAGGGGGGACAGAATTCATACTACACGATGGAACTGGTGGCATACTAGTGGACCCTAATTCTTGGAAAAAGGTCGAGATGGGAGGCCGACTACACCTGTGGGAGAGCGGTCGTTGGAGATGGACTGTTTGGGTATTAGCTGCTGGTGACCCAGTGTACTGTCTGGGCAGAGTAGAGACTAGAACTCACGATGAGAGAGAAGAAGGAATTGATACTACAATTCCCAACTCATTACTCGTTGTTCGCGGCAACAAAGACATTGGAATGCAAGTGCACCTTCACAGAGGAACCGAGTTGTCACTAATCGCCGGCTTGCGCTCCACTACNGAAGCGATNGTTGTGCCNNTAGTCATGCTNATTTTCAGCGCTATACCGTTCATCTGGTGATCAGTCTTCGTCTTCTTCGACTACTTCGAAGTCAGCGTCTACNACACCGTCATCCGATGCATCAGCGNCAGCCTCTTCCTGCTCAGCCATTTCAGCCGCAGCAGCCTCATACAANTTAGCGGAGATTGCGTGCATGCCTTCCTCGATTTCNTTGACCTTAGCTTGTACAGCAGCCTCATCGATTTCATCAAGTTCCTTNGCAGCGCCTTCNTCATTCTGNAGNAGAGCCTCAAGTTCGTCAACCTTGGAAAGNACNGGCTCCTTGTCCTCATCACTGAGTTTNTCGCCAGCCTCGTCGATTGTTCTGCGAGTTTGGTAGACGATTTGGTCAGCCATGTTTCTCATTTCGACTTGAGCNTTCAAGCGCTTGTCAGCCTCNGCGAATTCNTCAGCTTCAGCAATCTTTGCTTGAATTTCATCTTCNGNTAGAGAAGTGTCNGATTCAATCTTGATAGATTGCTCNTTNCCAGTNCCCTTGTCCTTAGCAGACACGTTGACNATACCGTTTGCATCGATGTCGAATGTGACTTCAATCTGAGGTACGCCACGAGGTGCNGGTGGAATGCCCATCAAGTGGAATTGTCCNAGGCTTACATTGTCCTTNGCGAACTCTCTCTCACCTTGNAGTACGTGNATTTCTACCGCAGGNTGNTTNTCGCTTGCNGTTGAGAATACTTCNGAGCGGCGACTTGGGATNGTCGTGTTTCGCTCGATCATTGTNGTNGTNACNCCACCNAGNGTNTCGATACCNAGGGTTAGNGGNGTAACGTCCAGCNANAAGAATATCAGAGACTCCTTCGTCTCCCGCGATAATTCCTGCCTGTAGTGCAGCACCCATTGCAACAGCTTCATCGGGGTTAATTCCCTTGAACGGAGACTTTCCAGTTTCCTTCTCGATTGCGGTTTGAACTGCAGGAACACGAGTAGAACCGCCGACTAGAATCACTTTGTCGACTTCACCCTTTGACAGTCCAGCATCCTTCATTGCTTGCCTGGTAGGCTTCATTGTCTTCTCGACAAGTGGAGCAATCAATTCCTCGAACTTAGCACGAGAGACAGAGATGTCAAGGTGTTCTGGTTGGCCATCCTTCATTGTGATGAATGCAAGGTTGACTTGGGATTGCCCGGTTCCAGACAACTCAATCTTTGCCTTTTCTGCGGCTTCCTTTAGTCTGCTCATCGCTTGAACATCCTTTGCTAGGTCGATTCCAGAGGATTTCTTGTACTCTGCAACTAGATAGTCGATTAGTACTTCATCGAAATCATCGCCACCAAGCTTGTTGTTTCCTGCAGTGGCCTTAACTTCGATTTGAGGCTGACCATCAACATCGTAGATTTCGAGGACTGATACATCGAATGTACCTCCTCCAAGGTCGTAAACAAGGATGGTTTGGTCATCTTCTTTGTCAACACCGTATGCTAGAGCAGCAGCAGTTGGTTCGTTGATGATTCTCAAAACTTCCAGTCCAGCGATACGTCCAGCGTCCTTAGTTGCCTTTCTCTGAGCATCTGTGAAGTATGCAGGACAAGTGATTACAGCCTGCTTTACTGTTGTACCTAAGTAAGCTTCAGCATCGGCTTTTAGTTTCTGCAAAATGAATGCAGATACTTCTTGAGGGGTGTATTCTGAATCGTCGACTTTAGTCTTCCAATCAGTACCCATGTGCCTCTTTACAGAGATCATGGTTCTCTCGTGATTGGTAACTGCTTGGCGCTTTGCGGTGACACCCACCATGCGCTCTCCGCCATCTTTGGCGAATGCTACAACTGAAGGAGTTGTTCTTGCTCCTTCTGCATTCGCAATAACTACTGCTTCGCCATTCTCAATTGTTGCTACACAAGAGTTGGTTGTTCCTAGGTCTATTCCAATTACGCTGCTTTTAGCCATATTTTCACTTCCGTAAATTTACCGATTTCAAAAAATCGGTATTCCTCCATCATCTTCTTCGTCATCATCGTCGTCTGCAAGGTCTACGCTTACATCGGATGAGACTGGAGCAA
>PBXT01000010.1 GCA_002727695.1 Methanobacteriota archaeon
CAGTATGAGAGAGAACTTCGAGCAGTTCTCGCAGGTATACCAAAAGGAGTAGATGCAGTTACTAGATCATGTGACCCTGTCGCTAAGGCAAGGGCCAGACAAGTAATCGAAAGACCGTTCCTAGTAGTTAGAGCAGCGGGCTCTGGAATGGAAGGTAGTGGTGATTTACTCGCTTTGAGAGGAGACCTTTGTTTCCCTATTGAAGTAAAGACTTCCAAGAAGTCTAAACTGTACTTGTCGGGAAGAACATGGGACCAATATCAAGCTATGATTTACGAAGGGAAAAGGTGTGAGTTGATGCCGTTATACGCTTACAGATTGAAAGGCGTCAGAGGAGATTCTTGGCGCATATTCAGAGTCGAAGTTGGACGTCTGAGTGGTAGGTTAGGGATGTTGACTAGAAGAATCCCAGCTCTACCATTGACGCGTAACGGTAAACCATTCCTAGACTGGGAGAAAGGAATGCCATTGCACAAATTCCTGGCATTGGTATGCAGGAGAGAATCCAGTTCCTCGCTAGAATCTCTTGACAAGAGAAAAAAGGCGGTGGATCACAGCACAGTTGAGGATTCAGAACCATCTCAATTGCGAATCACAGATATGGTGCGCCGATAAGCAAAACTAAGACCATTAACAATAGCAACGAAGATAGTGAGGATGCTTTCCTAGTTACATGCTCAACCCAGAGGGGGTGTACCTTGTATAATCCGGTTTTCTTACCGAGATTCCTAATTCCAGTCATTATCCCATGAACGATGTCTTTGAACAAATGTCCTCCATCGAAAGGAATCATTGGGAACAGATTGGTCAAGCCTAGTAGGATATTTACCCAAATCAACCAGAACAGTAGATTGACCAGGAACAATAAACCACTCAATCCAATAGTTGATGCAAGCCAACCATCGCCCGAATCGAGCATTTCTTCTTGAGCAGGATGGATAGCTACTCCTTGGTATTCGAATGGTGTAATCAGAAGTTGCCCCACATTTATTGGAACACTGATTAGGTAACCCAATGCGCTGGTCTCGAAATCAGGGTGTGCCCACCCAGCAAGGCGGTCTACTCCTGCAGTACCCCCTGCAAGATTTTGTACCCCTAAGAAAGCATCACCTTGCTCAATATCCATGGCTTGAAGCGATTCTTCGTCAACTCCAAGTTCGAGATAATAATCGTATTTGTCAGTCAAATTAACCATCAAAGTTTCAGTGGTTCCATTTCCGTAGCGCACCACTTCCATAGGTACAATTTGTCCCGCAGATAATCCATCCATCACATCAGCGAAATCGTCTGAGTCTTGAATCTCACTTCCGTTAATTGAAGTGATAACATCCCACGCTTCCAATCCAGCTTCATCCGCTCCCGAATCTACGATGATTTGACTAGAGTGTACACCGGGGTCCGCNGCTGAGAATTGACCTGCTACTTGCCCTAGCAATACGATCAGAATGAAGGCTGCAAAGATATTTGTTGCNGGGCCAGCAGCGAACATTCTCTGTCTTTCTCGTCTTGGAGAATTGACAATCTCAGTGTATTCTGGTTCAGCAAATGCCCCCAGNGGTAGCGGACCNGCCATCAGTAATCCGAAATTNCGTACGCGCATGCCGTGCGCCCTTGCTTGAATGCCGTGTCCGAATTCATGTATTACTAGACACACCACGAAGGCAATAACTCCCCAACCCAGAGGAATAATCGGGCTTAAGCCAGGTATTGCGACTAATTCTGAAACTGGCCTTGCCTCTTGTTGATTTCCCATCATGATTAGAGAAACGATTGCGAGAATAATTCCAAGTGCAACAAAAAACATTGCACCCCAGCAGACCCAAAGAGATAACTCCCCGTATGCTCGCCAAAATTTACGAGGTTTGGAGACCTTTTCGAGAGATTTTTTGCCCTTCGATGTGCGAACCATCAAGACCATACCGAAGAAAATCCTCGAAGCATTCCACTCATCCAACTTACCGCTATTTTCCCAGTATCTAAGCAATAGATACCATGCTAAAACAAGCAGAAACACTTCAGTCCAGCCGAATTGAACCGACAGGAAACCGCTTGCCATACACCGCCCACTAAGGACTCACACTTCAACCCCGTGTCGTTTAGTTCTTGAAGGGCCTNGCGCTGGCACCCTCATGGACGCAGTGGGGCATGAAGTGAAATCATGGATTGCCGAGACTCTTGGAGAAGATATAGTAGAGATTTCCGTATGGGCGCAGGATGATGATTTTATCCAGGTATTGATTCGCCTTTCCGACAGAGTCGCAATCATGGATTTGTCCACTGAAGGCGGAGAAATTATTGAAGAAGATTCGCTAATTATTCGCCAAAGCCAATGGCAGCCTAACTCTATTCAGACTCGAAGAATGTCTGATGGTTTCGTTAGGATAAGACATCGCTCCAATGATATTCTTTTGGCACCCAGAGTCGCTCAATCTCCTGACTGGGCGTCTAATTTGCTTGAGACTTGGCTGAAAGAAATTCGTGGGGAATCAAGTATTCCAAAGACTAGGCAACAAAGGTTGTCAAGTCTAAAGCGTACTAGAGACCGAGTTGAGAAATTGCTAGATCAAGCTAATCTTTCCGATATTAACGATGAAGTCAGATATGTTGAGTTTAGATTGGACAGTGCGGATTACAAACTCGCAGGTGAGAAGTTCAGTTATTCTTCTTCAGAGGAATAAATCATTGCAATCGCGTTTTCCCTCTCGGCCTCGATCGCTTCAGGTGAGTTGCGCAGAATTCTATTGATTAGAGGTTCAATTACAGCAGGAGCTGCTAGAATGACCCCTACAAATGCAATTAGGAATACAAATGACAAACCAGGTACTTGACTTACACCGGGAGAATCTCCTCCACTAACCATCAATTTGACAGTTCCCAGCCAAGGGATTTCAGCACCTGAAATACCGATGACCCAATCTTCTTGAACGGGTCTAATCATACCGCTGTGAATTGAAGATAGGCCTTGGGCAAATTCAAAAACGCCTTGGTCATCATTGCAATCATTATTGTCTCCTAAGGTGATATATCCGGGGTTCATAGGAGAATAATTCTCGACACTAAACCACTCGGAGCCATGTTGTGCAGCAATGCCGCCACAGGAATACTTCCCAGTGTTTACTCCATCGAAAACTAGGTTGATTTCTTTGACATTAACTTGGTCAGAGCCTGGTACAGACCACGATGTTATACAGAGGCCATTCCAGAACACACCGCCTTCACAACCATCTTGATTTTCTGCAGGNAAGGATTCACCGATTGAAATTTTGAATAGTGCACGGTGAATAATCGGTGTACTATCGCTCTCTCCATTGCGTTCGTAGATGATTACGTCCCCTTCCATACCGAGAGANTCATATCCGTAGTAGTCTGATTTTGGGTCAGTTGCTTCTGCGAAAGTGATGATTCGATTATCCTCTGGTGAATGTACAAGAATCAAATCTCCTGCGTCTATTGTCCCGATTTCACCATTCGAATCGTGTTGCATCGAGTTAGATTCAACCACAACTAACGGAGGCATTGAACCGGTATGCGCCCACATAGCTAGGACTAGGAGCGTTATCATCCCGGCCGCTAAAACAAGTTCACGGACGAGAGTGCGCGTTGGATTGTACTCGCCCATTACAACTACCCAGTAATCAGCGCTTCTTCAATCCCTTCTCTTGAAGGAATGCATTCCATGCTTCTTGATGGCCGCCGCCTAGGATGCGTGCGGCTTCATCACCATCTGGCTTCATCTTTCGCAGTTCAGAAGTTGACTTGATTGTCTTGATTGTCTCTAGTGTCTTGGCTCTGGCACTTAAATTAATGAACGCAGGAGCCGATACTGCTAGTCCTATGGCTCCAATTACGATTAGAACAATTGCGATACCGGTATATTCTGCAAAGTCAGCATTGTCCTGTAAAAACATCAATTGTGCAGCTGACATGGTTGTCAGTAAGCCGAATGCAAATGTTGCAGTCCCTGATATTCTGAGTTGATTCCCGTGTTGGTTTTCCCACCATCCCATGTGTCTCGCCTGTTTGGCGAAAGTCCGGCTTCTTATTCGATTTTTGCTATTCTCGAAAGTGACTTGTCGGAGTATAGTTGAAATGGTATGCAATCGCGTGGGCCGAAGGCCCACAGGGCGAAAAGGCGGGTTGACTATGAGAAAATCACTGTTCTTAACTGCATTATTCGTAATTTCTGTATTGTCTCCAATGGCATTAGCAGACGTTACCGAAACCCAATTCCAAGATGGTTCCACATCTTACACTCACACCTTTACGGGCACAGGAGA
The DNA here is from genome assembly GCA_002727695.1 of Methanobacteriota archaeon. The sequence continues at coordinate 4,278 of PBXT01000010.1, forward strand.
TGGTTTTGCTGGAAACCTAACGTTCCCATACGGTGCTGAGGTTTCTTCAGCGACTTTCGACATTGCAGGAGAGCCTTCCTCGACCATGTGGGGTAACATGACTACAAATTCTGATTTTGGTGGTGCGGGTACAGGTCAATGGAGCGGCACTCCACCAGGCTTTGCTTATGGTTCCCGTTCTAACCTTGAAGTTGGAAATGACCAAGTAGAGTTGGTCGGAAATCCGACAAATAATGTCAATGGAATGGACCGTTCAGCAGAGGCAACATCAACTGGTACGATTAACAACACTGGAGGATTTGCAGCAAACGGAGACCAAGGGTTCATTGGTTCAACAAAATCTCTAACCTCATTCTCTCTGACCTCTTCAACATCCAACTACCGTGGCTTTGTTATCGCTCACGAAGATGAATATCACTCTGCAACTTATTCATCAACATCGGTCTACACTACGCCAATAGTCAAGCGATACAACTCTACAACTGGGTCTTACATAGGTACGTCCAGTGTTAGCTCTGGGTCATGTTCCTACACCACTCCATTATACTCTACCTATGATGCAACTAGCGACGGTAATGGGAGTGTTTGGACAGTCTCATACAGCTATCGTGTCCTAGTCAAGTGGTCTGTTTCATCCGCTGGTTCGTGGACTTGCCAAGGAACCTATTCTTATTCAGGTAGCTACTACCCAATGGGTGTAGATTTCGATGAGGACAGTGGAAGAATGTTCCTTTTGATGTATGAGGCGATGTATCCAAATTACAACAGATACCTGTACGAAGTTAATCCAAGCAACCCGACTACAGTTAACGGAAGTTGGCTACTTGGTTCCAGAGAACAAATGGGTTCTACGAGCACACAACCGAGTGGACTTATTGTAGACCTGCCAAAAATCGTCACAAACGAATACTACCGAAGTGAAGGATATCACAATCACTTCACAATGAATGGAATTTTCGTTGAAGGGATGGGTAAAATTAAGATTTCAGGAGGCGGTCACTATGGAATGGACCAATTGGGTGACAACACATTTGGATATCAATGCCATTACAGTTCATACTGTTCATCGACAACCAACAAGATTCAGCGCCAAGGAACCGGTGCAATCTACGAACACCGAACGGTTTCCAGCTCTTCATCCATTGTTACCAGTACGACAACTTCCTTGTCAAGACAGATAACTGAGATCACGGTTTCAGCATTAGTAGGATACATTCCAGCTAACACGAGCATAAGGTTGCAAGTCTCAAATGACGGTGGTACAACTTGGCTCAGTGGCATATACAATCAGAAACTAACGTTCACTAATCCAGGTTCGAGCATCGTTTGGAAGGCATACCTCAACGGAACTTCTAGCGAGACGCCAGTATTGGATTTCGTATCTTTGACTTACTCGACCAACTACCAAACTAGTGGTTACTTCCAAATCCGATCAAACTACTACTCCGGAAATGCACCGGTGGCAATAACAGCATGGTGGAATGCTACAACTCCTTCTGGTACTGGATTACAAGTAGAATTCCAAGACACATCGACTAAGACATTCGGATTTAGTGGTGATTCAAAGACTGTTTCAATGACTAGCGGATACATCTACATCTATGTTAGATTCACATCCACTGGAACAAATACGCCTACTCTAGACGATTTACAGATAGCGCTACACACCAATGCTCCAGAACAAGTCGGAATCGATATCGGCGGCGACGGTAGCAATGAATGGACAAGCCAGGGGGTGTTGTTGGGAACGACTACACGTGGTGGCACAGCATTCGTCAAGGCATTTAACGACCTAATCCCGGATACAGGAGCAGGTAACGTAGTGATTCCTGTTTACGTAAGTTCACAGTCAGCCGGAACAGTGGTATTAGAGAGGTTCAGTGTGACCTATTCAATTAACACAGTCAACTTGGATATCACCATTCCAGACGGAGAAATTTTGCATGAAAGAAATGAACCATACGAGGTCGTTACTCGACACATTGTCGGCGATGGAGCAAATAACTACATCCAATCTGCATCGCTATCTTTCCTTGCCTCTCCTGCTTCTAGCGCACCTACACTAGAATGGCAAGACGGAGATATCTTCCCGTCTCCTAATGATCCTGATGACTGGGTTGAAATCGACCAATCATCATGGTCTTATCTGAATAATGGAATTTTGGAAATACACTGGCTATTCTATGTGACATCTAATTTCCCCGACCAAGAGAATGTCCGATTTGTGACCAGTTGTATTGATACAACCGGTAGTGCAGGATTCTCTCCGACGCCGTTATCGAGCGATACAGGACTGAGGGTGAACAATTCCTTCGGACTTGGCTGGCTGAATGTTAGAGACAATGATGGAGAGGTAACCTCTACCGATGTTGAAGATGGAAGTTGGGTTGCAGCAGGTGAAACTTTGCACTTCCAAGGTGCAATGTGGTTTGCAGATTCTACCGATGCTCCTAAGGACAGCGCTTTCGATGTTAGAATTGCTCAGAANGGCTTCGTTCATGCTGACTGGAGAGATACTTCAAACGTAAACGGTTCTTTCTTCATCTCAATCCAAATGCCGGACATCGATGTGGAAAGTGGACTGACATACGAGGTTCAGACCTACAATGAAAGAGACGCAACCATGGTTCTTGACTCGAATTCTGATTGGTTTAGAACATACAAGGTAGATGCTACACATCCAGAGGCATTGCTGACTTATCCTGAAGAGGATGCCTACGAGGCGGCAGACGAAGGACAAAAGGTNACNATTGCTGTATCAGATGCGGTTGGAGACCCTACTGAATTGACTCTCTATTATTGGGTGGAGGCNGACCACGACCTGAACAGGAACGGTGAAGCAGACCCTAGTGAGTATGCTCACAAGATTGTAACAAACCAAAGCGAAGCAGACTACAAGATGTTCTCTACGACCATCGACCACTCAAGGAACCCTAACATGGGCCGAGTCTCCTATTACTGGGATGGCGGAGATAGAGCCGGCAATCCTCTTCACTACTCGACAGTTATCGATGACCAAGCTTACACTTGGGAGAGCGGCCCCGGATTTGATGTAGATGATGCAACCTTCAGAACAAGAAAGGACTCCTCTGCCATATTCACAGGACTTGATTGGCTAGGTCACAATGACGGTGCACCAATTTTCGCTGGCAAAGAACAAACGATTTCTCTGGGATTAATCGATGCTAATACAGCTATTGATTTCGAATATATCGATTTAGTATTCGACTTTGAAGGACCTGATAGTGAAGTCGACCAACAGAGAATCTCATACTATGGTGTTAGCGATATGTTCGCAAGTAGCTCAGAATATATTACTCTGGCTACATCATCTAATATGNTTCAAACAACAAACGAATCAGGAATGCCTTTGATTCTAATCGACTTTGATTTCACCGTCGGATGGGATTGGCCAGACGAGGATATTTCTGACTTGGCTCTAGAATACAAGGAGCGAGGCTCCGAGTTCCCGACCCGCCACATCATCTCTGAGCATACGTTCACTGTAGAGAATGATTTGGTACTCGATGCAGCATCTTTCTTGGTGGAAGATATCAGCGAACCGCGAACAGGAATCGTAGCGGATGGAAGTAGAGTAAGAAATGATGATCGGCTAGAATTTACTGGCAGGGTCGTCTATGAAGGCAGCAATGTTCCTGCTCCAAACGATGCATCAATCGTAATCGAAGTGTTTGACGGTGAGAGTATCTGGTCTGATGGATCAATCGCAGACGATGGATCATATTCAGTCGAAGTCCCACTATCTCATGCAGAATCATTGAAGTCCTCACCAACTAGAACTTGCTTAATCTCGATTGGTGGTATTCCTGGAGCTGGAGAAGATATGACCGGCCAAACCGTTTCAACCACACTTAGAGTAGTAGTGGATGACACTGCTCCAAGAGTTGTGAGTAGAACTGCTCCATTGAATATCATCGATATTTCAGCAGATACAGATTTGACCAAGGTTCCAGTTGAATTCCATGGGACTGAAGACGCTGACTTGACAGGTTCAGAGCAAGTAGTTCATTGGGTAATGCGCGATTCGAGTCGTACTCTAACACTTGGAGCAGGTCAGTCCAAGTTGGGAATGCAACAAGACGGGCAGAGTGTGATTTGGACCGGCACCGTTGATCTGACTGATGGCGGTAGAATCTCTCTGAGAGAAGGTGACTGGGTAGGATTCTACCTCACAGGTTACGATTCTGCAGGAAATGAGTTCCCTGTAGTATCCAATTCTGAAGCTAGCCCGATTGCTGAAGTTGCAGCCGATGACACAGACTTTGAGCGACAATGGGTACGCCTAGGTGCAGTTGGTGCTCAACTGAAGATTGGCTCAATGGAACTATCGGATGACCACGTCGCTCCAGGACAAGAGATTGAGATTACAGCATACGTCTTGAACGTTGGAGGAGAAGAGAATGCAGGATTCAGAGTCGCATTCTATGCAGGAGATTCCATCGTTCCTTTCGATACAGTATCATTGAACAGAATCGATGCAAACCAAGAGATTCCAGTTTCCGTTAGATGGGAAGCAAGAGAAGGAGTAGACCGCATTAAAGTGGTTGTAGACCCTGACAATCTGATCGTTGAAGTCAACGATGAAGACAACTCTGCGGAGCATAAGGTTGAGATTGTCTATGTCTCTTACATGGGATGGTTTGACTCGATTCGTGAGCAACCATTGATTTGGCTGTTCTCAATTCTATCGATCATCGTTCTAGTTGCTATTGGAATAACCGCTAACAGAACTGCAATCAACCACGGTGAAGATTCCATTTACGAAGATGAATGGGAAGAGGAAGAAGACTGGGAAGATGATGATGAGGAAGAGGATGACGACGACGATTACGATGAAGATTATTGATTTTCAAATCGTTGCCCTCTTGAACCAGTGACATCGCCCAGCAAACATGGCCGAGGGTGTGTTCTCCAAACTCGACAAGAGCCTTCAGAAGGCTCTTGAAGAGAGGAAATGGTCCCCAACTCCTGTTCAAGAGGTAACTCAAGAGGAAATCGCATCAGGCGGAGANAGACTAGTCATCGCTCCAACCGGTTCTGGAAAAACAATGGCAGCAATGCTACCGCTACTGGATAGATGCTTGAAGCAAAATTGGCAAGGCATGTCAATTCTGTACATTACTCCTTTGCGTGCATTAAATCGAGACGTAGACCGACGTTTGGATGAAATCACTTCAGCAGTGGGCTTGCGACTAGGCTTAAGGCATGGAGATACAACCCAGTCAGAGAGAACAAAGCAAGTTAGAAATCCGCCAAATGTAATGATTACCACTCCTGAAACATTCCAGTTAATGTTCACAGGTTCCAAGCTTAGAGAATTACTCAAAAGCGTACAGGCTGTAGTAATCGATGAAGTTCACGAAATGGCAGACGGGGAGAGAGGTTGGCAACTATCAATCGGNATTTCAAGATTAGAACTGTTCATAGGAAGAAGAGTCCAGAAGATAGGTCTTTCAGCAACGGTGGGCAATCCTGAACAGGTTGCTAAATGGTTGTCAAATGATGCTGAAGCGATTAACGCAGTTGCACCACGTTCAACCGAATTAGCAGTTGATGCAATCATCCAACTGCCTGAAGATGAAATAGGCTCCCTAGAATTGGCGATCTCTCCAAGGGCTCACGCTACATTAAGAGGTCTTGCTGATATCATTTCTAAAGAACATCCTTGTTTGATTTTCGTGAACTCGAGGAACAGTGCTGAAACCGTATCTCAACGTTTGAGTTCAATAGCACCAGATTTGTCAATAGGCGTACACCANGGCTCATTAGCAAAAGAAACCAGAACACAAATGGAAAATGACCTTCGTGCAGGAAACCTGCAAGGCCTGGTTTGTACCTCCAGCCTAGAGTTAGGAATCGATGTGGGCAGTGTAAATCACATAGTGCAAATTCGTTCCCCCCGCTCAGTGGATAGAATGTTGCAGAGAGTAGGTAGAGCAGACCACCGACTAGGTGGAATCGGTCGAGGTCATCTATTGTCTTGGGAAAGTGACGATATATTCGAGTCCGCAGTTATCGCTCGCAAAGCTGTTGCTGGAGAGATTGAAGCGGTTGAATGGAGAGANCGCCCATTATCAGTTGCAGCTAATCAAATTGTGATGATGATTCATAGTCACGGTGCTCTTCCAATAGATGCAGTAACCCAAGCGATATCAGGCGCTTGCCAATTCGAAGGCTGGTCTCGGGAAGATACAATTTCGATAGGCAATATTCTCGCAGATAGATGGGTAATTAGATGTGTAGATGACCCAGGTGCAGTGCCTTGGTACCGCTGGCCGCATGATGTGTGGAAAGAATTGCAGACTCATCTGAACAAATCATTACCGGAGCAGCCTAAACTTGCTCACGATGAAGAACCGAGTGAAGATTTAGCAAGATTGTCNTTTGATTTACCCCCAAGGTTCGCTAAAGGGTGGCTTAGCCGCTCTGGCAGAACTAGAGANTGGGTTACAAAACACCTATCGATGATTCCCGATAAACAATCATACAGAGTCAGAGATGCAGTTACTCGCAAACAATTAGGGAATGTGGACGAAGCATTCGTCTTGTCACTAAACGATGGAGGAGAGGAACAAGATGGCTCACAAAGAAGATTCGTGATGGCAGGAAGAACCTGGATCGTTGTGGACGCAGACCCAGAACAAAGCGAATTGTTGGTTGCTCCAGTTTCAGACCAAGGACACGCACCACAGTGGGTGGGAGAATTACCCCCTACTCCGGCCGATGTTGCAAGAGAAGCAGGCCGCTTACGTCGATTGTTCGCAATCGACTTGGGTTTAATGCAAGATGAAGAAGTGATAGAAATCGACCCTGCAGAACTAATCAAAGGAGAATCAAAACTAGGTGATTATCCATTGAATGGAGAGGCTAAAGGAATACTGGCAGAAATTGTAGCCACTCATTTCGACTCAGCAGGAATGATCCCCAGCGATCGTTTGATTACAATTGANGATAGAGATGAAGCGCTTGTAATCAATTCCTGTCAAGGAAACCGAATTAATGAGGCCTTAGGGCACTATTTGTTAGCAATGGCAAGCACCCGCTCAGGAAAGTGGGGTAGGCTGATTGTTGAACCATGTAGGATTTCATTACAGGTAGGAGGTGTAACTCCTAGAGAGATTATTGATTGGTTAAGAGACACCCCTCCCGAAGCGTTGGAAGGCGTCCTGTCGGTGACACTACCTAACTCAAGAGAAGTAAGGTGGAGATTCGCACAAATTGCCAAAATATTCGGGATTCTGCGGCACGGAGTGGACCCTAGGAAGATCAACATCCAAGCATTGTTGAAAAAATACCGAGGTACCCCTGTACTCGATGAAGTCTTGTCAAAACTATTCCATGAGCGTATGGATGTGATTGGTGCAAGCGATGTGATGCGGGCAATTCAATCCGGGTTGATTGGATTGGAAGTAACCGCTACGGGTCCTTTAGGAATCTCAAGTCGCTCAGAGAAAGACCTACTTCTTCCCAACTTCGATAATCAGCAAGTGCGTGCTAGATTGGAAGGTAGACTGATGAACGAGAGAGCCGTATTATGTTGTTTAAGTTGTCAGACAATTCGCAGATTTAGAGTTGCAAGATACGCGGAAATGTCGGACGCGAAAAAATGTTTGAGTTGCGGAGGGCAGATGTTAGCTTGCGCTCGTGAAGGATTAGAAAAGCAGCTCATTGATTGGGTTAAATCAGATGAAGAAAAGACCCGAGACCGAATGATGAAGAACGCACAAGCTGTTGCAAATCGAGGCATGGATGCGATTCTAGCATTGATGGGTCGCGGCATTGGAGAAGCAACCTGTCAAAGGTTGATGAGAAAAGTACAGCGTGGAGATAAGGATGCTCTGCTAGAAGCGATTCACATTGCGGAAATAGAGTATGCTAGAACACGTAGATTCTGGGGTTAATCAGAATCCAATTCCATCAGATTCACTCTTTCTACTGCTTCAACGACATCGCCTTCTTCCCACCAATCTACAGCGATGAAGGTTGGTCGCTTTCCATGCAATTCAATACATTCAATCGCTCGCTCAACCATGAAATCAACATCATTTGCTTCACCAGCACGATTCGGATCAGATAACCCTGCTTGATTTTTCAACCAATTGTTCATATGGAATACAGGCTGATTTACATCTCCTCTAAGGTTCTCACAATCCATCGACGATGTATCATCATCAGCATAATTTGTAGTCCAACTGTGTGTTAGGAAATCATGGAAGTAAGGATGGTTGGAATCACTAGACTGCTCCCAGAAAACAACTAGGCGCTTGTTCATGTTTATCATTTCTATTAGTGTGGGCCATTCAGCATTCATTTCATGCACATACATCATCTCTGAAAGGCCTACATCATCGAATATATCCTTCAAGTGGTCAGGCTCAACATAATTCTCGATCAAGAGAGTGACAATATCTCTATCNTCGCTATTCATTTCGGATTCTAGCGCACTCAACCAATTCCAAGGATCAACTGCCCCGTAGGTGCATGGGCTGAATCCTCTATCAGAATCACCATGGCAAAATCGAACATTCGAAGCGCTCTGGTCAGCGGTTGTAAGATAATGCGTGTCCAGCATGAAGGCCCTCATTCCAGCATTCCACTGTGCTTGGAATCCAGTACGGTGGTTGCTTGCAGGATAGTATATGTTATCTTCATGGGTTGAGTATGAATTGTGAGTTTCAGGGAACGTGACTTTGTCATAGGTTCTGTGACACAAGATAACAAGGCCGTTGCAGGGAATAGTTTCCATATATTCACAAGAACCGTCATCTTGTGTGGCATTGGAATCATAATTCATTGCATCCTCATCAGTNCAACCTAGAACAGGCTCGGGTTCTGGTTCGGGCTCAGGCTCTTGATATTCGCATGACCCATCATCTTCGTTAGCATTTTCATCATAATTTTCTGCATCAGGGTCCGTGCAGCCAAGAATAGTCTCTACAGCTACTTCTTCGGACGAATCATCGCCCATGTATTCGTCCAAATATGTGCANCCAGGTAATAGTAGCAAACTGATTGCTACTAGAACCGGGATTTTCTGCATGTTTCGATGACAGCCATATGTGATTTCAATGCACCGACTAAAATCGTGGGTCTTTGGGCCCATCTGTACGTTTTATCCCAACTCCATGGTCTTCAAGATAGCCTACTCCATTTTCTCCACCGAAGCCGCCATCNACGATGATGACCTTTTCAATGCCGGCGTGATGAATCAGTTTAGCACACATCATACAGGGTTCTCCAGTTACTAGTAACCAAGCATTCTTTGTGGGTACTCCATTAGCTGCTGCATTACAAATTAAATTCATNTCAGCATGATGGCATCCGATTTCGACTCGAGTTCCGGATTTCACTTCCATTGTGTCTCTGAGGCACTCATCTCCACCACACAAATCTCCTCCACCACGTGGACCACCATTGTATCCATCCATTAGCACAACATTTCGGTCNGGGTCTACCAGCAGAGCTCCGAACTTTCGTCTGGGGCAGTTGCTAGCCTTGGCAAGGGCAAGACATTGCTCGATTCGAATTGCGAGGTGCTTGTCCTTCATCATCCACCCCAACCTGCTCTTATTCATCAAAGTATGTCGGCATTTAATCCGAGGTAAGAAAGAATATTTCCACATAAATAGAGAGAACCTGTGACTACAATCAAATCATTTTGTTCTGTAAATGACTGGATGGCTATTTCAGGGTTTTTGATGTGCTGGATGCCCTTGATTGGCTCAACAACTCCAGGATATCGGCCGTTTTGAGGCTCAGTTGTGATTATCTCTAGTGGAGGATATTTTTCAATTAATGCGAAAATTGGTGCTAGGAACTCATCCATTTCCTGCTGTGGAGAAGTGCCCAGTAATAGCGACCACCTTTCAGGCAGTAATGCAGCAATTTCTGAAATCACCCTTCGCATTCCACTTGGGTTGTGTGCGGCTTCCAAAAGGTAATTTTGTTCACCTTCGATATACTGCATTCTCGCTGGCCATGAGATCGGTCTGCGAACAAATGAATAACCAATCATCGCGCACAACATTTCTGCTAAATCTGCGGCTTCATCCATGAATGTAGAAGCCTCGGGAGAATAGAATCTAGCAGTAATCGCTTCATCTCGCATAGCGTTTCGAACCTTTGCGCTTTTAGGGTCGCGAATTAGCATAGGGACTCCAGACCTCCAAATGGCGGCTTTTTCTTTGGCTACCTTTTCGATAGTGTCGCCTAAGATATCGCTGTGCTCTAGACTGACTGAGGTTACTAGACAAGCCACCACATCGGCGGACCTCGTTGCATCTAGGCGCCCGCCTAACCCGGTCTCTAGCACCATAATTGAAACTCCAGCATCTCTGCAAGCAATCAATGAAACTAGATAGGTGATTTCGAAAAATGTTAGTTCACAATTTAGGTTTTTGACCTGTTGGAGTGCATCATCAAATTCTTCCTCTGATACCGCTTTACCATCGACTCTAACTCTTTCTTCTATTCTAACCAAATGTGGTGAAGAAAATAGCCCGACACGATAACCCGCCCGAACTAGGCCAGCAACGAGTTGAGCGCACGCACTTCCTTTACCATTTGAGCCGGCAACATGGATGCAATCCATCTGCTTATCTGGGCGGCCAAGGGCTTCCAGTGCTGCATTTACACGAGATAAACCAAGAGACATTCCTTTGGATTTCGAGGCATGAAGCCACTCTCGAACACTATTCTNTCTCATTGGCCCCGTAGGGGCCAGACCATCCAATGATTAGAAAACCACCCTCACTCTCGGTCTAAAGCATGGGAGAGTCTTCATCTACAGACCATGTCAAGCGCGTCGANCGCGAATTGGCNAAGGAAGACAGTNTGCTTNCNAANATGATTGAGCAAGCACCTGGCATGNTTGGAATGGCTTTCATGTTCGTGATTACCATCTTCCTNGGAATATGGTTNCAACCNTGGTTTGATGCTGCAGGNTTGCANGCATTCGGNGANTCNGGNTCCCGTGANGTTCGTTGGATTGCNCTTGAATTNGTNGCNATTTTTGCNTTTACTTTCTTGATTCTNTGGCTNGCNAANAACCACCTNCAACACTTCATCAAGTACGGTATTNTGTTCGTNTTATTCCTNGCACTGTGNTACACAACTGTNCCNGGAGCNCATATNCTTCTAGTTCCNGAAATCGAAACAGAAGCGTTTGTTTTCACTGATTCGGAAGATATCGAAGAGGATCTGTTCGCAGTTAACAGCGATGGCTCGATTATCACTCACAAGGTAATGTATGGCAGTAATGTGTCTGAGCACTCTTTTGTTGTTTCAAAGAGGGGAGCTGATGCTTCGCTTGCATGGGCGGTTGAGTTAGAATCATATCCGGGTATTCCAGAACAATTTGCGGTTATAGAAGGCGACTATGGTTACACTGTAAACAACAATGCTTGGATTTGGACTTTGGATAAGGACAGCGGGGAAATCTTGAGCAAGTATGCCTGCTTTGAATTTGAAAACTGGGACGGCACCCTTGTTAACGCAACTGATTTGGTAGAGATTGGTCCGTGTGTATCTGCTCTAGAAGTCATTGAAGATGCGGAAGCAGATACCGGACAACGTAAAGGCGCTCTGTACATCCTGACCGCTCAGAACACGATCGTAAGGTCTGAAACCTTTGCAAATTCATTAATCGAATCTGAATACGTGGAAAATGTAAGTTTCCATCGCAACATGGCGGAGTGGTCATATCCTCAGTTACAATCCAATGGTGAGGTACTGCTCAGCCGCCAATATGACTCTGATAGTCTGTTGCTGGCAACTCCGTTTGGTGCTGCAATGATCGAACTTGAGACTTCATCAAGTCCGTTCGTTGGTCAAGGACCACAGCCTGAAAATTGGGCTGATGCTTGTAGCCTAGAATGGATTTACGTCCCTGATAGTGACAATCTGATGTCTGCATTCAATGTTATCACAAACCCTTGGAATGAATCCCAAGATTTGGTAATGTCTGGNCATGAGGGTGGAGATATTGACGCATGGATAGTCGACGATGATATTGACGAGCTATTCGATGAAGAGGACAGATTCCGCGGAGGAGATTCGTTCGTGGGTCCGATTGCATACATCGCTAATTTCGATTTAGATGATCACAAAGGAGACGAATTGTGGATAGCAGATGGTGATGGGATTCATGGATTGTTCTATGAATCGCTAACAGAGTACGTAACTATTGAAGCAGAATTAGATGCAGAATCGATTATGTTCCTAGATGGTAACACAATCAAGGCAACTCGAAGCGCAGAGTACCAAGATCCAACTAATATCACAATGTCGATGTTCGTATTAGATAGTGGTGAATTCGATTACGATACAATGTACAATATCTATGGCATTCAGTGGGATGATATGGCTTTCTTCGTTGGAATCGGTCTTGCAGTGTTCCTTATGGCAGCACTAATGATTCGCCCTGAATGGTACATCGTGAACACAGTAGGTGTATTGGTTGGCGCTGGCGTAATCGTTATGCTGGGAGTAACTTTTGTTCCTACATTAATTGTAATCTTCATGGTACTTGCTGCAATTTATGACGCTTGGGCGGTCTACCGCTCAAAGCACATGTTGGACCTAGCAGACACAATGATTGGTCTAAACTTACCAATCTTGTTGGTAGCTCCTCAAGAAAGCGGTTACTCGATGCTTGATGAGAAGGATTCAATCCGTCCACCAGAGGCTAAGATTGAGGCTAAGGAAGGTGCTCCTGTAGAGAGTAAGGCGGAATCTGTTCCGAAGCAGGTCGTAAAGCGAAAGAAGCCGAAGGAAGCCATGTTCATGGGACTTGGTGACGTAATCTTCCCAGGAATGCTGGTCATCTCTTGTGTGAATTACATTTCAGAGAGCGGACTAGCGGTTGGAATCTCAGCTCTAATTGGTGGCTTGATTGGATATGTTGTTTTGATGACCTATGTGGCTTCAGGAAGGCCACAAGCAGGTCTACCGTTGCTGAATGGTGGTGCGATTTTAGGATACATCATAGGCGGCCTGATTTTCGTAGGTAGTGCTGCATTTTCCTTTGGAATAACGTTGTGAGTTGATTACATGTTAAGTATGGATTTGTTTCGAAATGAAGCGGATAAAATACGCGCTGATCATGACAAGCGTGGAATTACTCATGAAAGAATAGACCAAGTCATCGGATTGGATGAGCAGTGGCGTGGCGCTTTGAAAGAGATGGAAGAGGGCCGCAGAGAGCGCAATCAAGCAGCGCGAGGAATCGCAGATGCAAAGAAGAGCGGTAACAAAGAAGAAGCCGACAGAATCATGGCTCAAGTCAAAGACTTGGGAGAGAGAATCGCTGCTTTAGACGAGAAGGCAAATTCCCTACTCGAAGAGAGAGACAGCATCAGAATGCGAATCCCGAATCTTCTACACGATGCAGTTCCAAAAGGTGATGATGAATCAGGAAACACTCAACTTTCGCTTCATGGAGATAAGCCTACGTACGATTTTGAGCCCAGAACTCACAACGAGCTTATTGAAATGAACAAATGGGTAGATTTGGAGCGTGCTGCAAAGATTGCAGGTAGCCGTTTCTTCTTCCTAAAGGGGGACTTGGCAAGGCTTGAGTTGGCTTTGCAAACCTATGCAGTCGATTTCCTAGTATCTCGTGGGTTCACTTTCGTTCAACCTCCAGTTATGATGAACCGTCAAGCCTACGAAGGCGTAACAGACCTTTCAGATTTTGAGACTGTAATGTACGGAATCACCCCAGACCCGCTTTACATGATTGCTACTAGCGAACATCCTCTAACTTCGATGTATATGGACGAAGTAATCGAACCTAGTTTACTCCCAATAAAGATGGTCGGTGTAAGCCCTTGTTTCCGTAGAGAAGTGGGCGCTCACGGCCTGTCAGACCGTGGAATATGGCGTGTTCATCAATTCACCAAGATTGAGCAAATTGTGATTTCACATCCTGATGAATCATGGGACCATCACGAAGATTTGCTGCAGAATTGTGTCGACCTTTGGGACAACTTAGGACTCCATTACGAGGTAGTTAACATCTGTACAGGTGATATGGGGACCGTTGCTGCAAGGAAATATGATTTGGAAGCATGGCTACCTGGTGCTAATGCATTCAAAGAAATCGTATCTTGCTCAAATTGTACAGATTACCAAGCAAACAGGCTACGAATGCGTTACAGGACCGCAGAGGGTAATGCTGCAGTTCACACTCTTAACTCGACAGCGGTTGCTACAAGTAGAGCTCTGGTGGCGATTATGGAGCAAAATCAACTCGAAGATGGCAGAGTGACAGTTCCTGATTGTCTAATTCCATTGATGGGCGGTAAAACCCACCTTGAGCCGTGCCAGTGGTGAATCTAATTATTCGCCTTTGAATAGATCTGAGCCAAGAAGAGGCAAAAGGACAGATGCATCCCCTTCTACGCACACATTCGGTGCTTCTGGGCGCATCTTACCCCAACTAATCGCTTCACGTAGGCGTGCGCCAGAAAGGCTTCCATCGTGCTCAGGGGCTGTGGTGATGTAGATTGCAGAATCTAGGCCGCCACGGTATTGATTCCACCAAATAACGTGATGCTTTGATATGCCGCCTCCAACCATGAGAGCGTTTGATTTCTCAACATCCCATGTTAGGTCGCTCATTACTTGCTCATCGGCTAGAGTGTCGATGTGGAAATCACGATATTTTTGCCTAAACATGAACAACTGGGCTCCAATACTCCCATCAGTGATTCCAGGAATGCATACTGGGATTTTATTCTTGTAAGCCCAGTAAATCAATGAATCAGGAGTCCCTATTCTCTTTCCGAGCTCCCATACAAGGTGGATTGAACCGAATCCAACCCATGCATCTGCTCCTTCTTTACCAGTTTCTGCAAGGCGGTCATTTCTGATGTCTTCAAGCACTGGAAGAACCACTGCTTCGATAATTTCACCATAACTAGCGTTAGGAACGATTACATTACCCAGTCGCATCAATTCATGCTCTCCCAACTCAATGTCATCTAACTCGAATGCACCGTGATAATAGTGCTTGTACGCTCTAGCAATGTCGTGGTCAAGCATTCCACATGTTGTTGAAACCACATTGAACATTTTTCGCTTTACAGCTTCAACAAAGAATCCCCTTGTGCCAGTAGCACACAAACAAGCAGGGAAAGAGAGCCAGTTAGTTACTTTACTTGCATCGCCATCAACTTCATCGATTTCTGCTTTCATGTCTTTGAGAATATCTCTTGCATATGCTAATTTAGTTGCTGTGAAACCACCGGCCGTTGCCATCTGGTCGATAAGTGAAGAAGCATCTCCTAGTGATGCAAAATCGTAGTCTTTGACCGGCTCGTCAAATGACTCAGGGTCGATTGCCATAGTCAGTGGGCGAGGCTTTCGCATATGAACCTCATGACGGTTTCATGACGACTCCAAGTCGCGTATTTTGTCTCGCAACATAGCCGCTCTTTCGAAGTCTAATTCTAGCGCAGCTTGGTTCATCATCTCCTTTAATTCTTCAATTGAATAATTTAATTCTTCAATTGGTTGTGAAATGTTACTTGTCACTGAATCTGAGCGTGCCCATTGGCCTGCACCAACTCTCAAATTGCTGGCCCAATCTCCTCCTTTGCGACCGCCTTTGGAACCAACTAATCTCTTGCCGCCAGCAGTTCCTGCGATTAGGTCATCAATGTCGCTTCCCATCTGTGGAAGTGCTTTCTTGATGGTGGCAGGAGTGATTCCAAATTTTTCATTGTGAGCCATTTGTCTGTCCCTTCTCTCCAGTGTTTGTTTGATTGAAGCAGTCATCGGTGGACTCATTGTATCCGCATACAAAATCACCTTGCCATTAGAATTTCTAGCAGCTCTTCCAATCGTCTGTAACAGGCTTCTTTCATTTCGAAGGAATCCTTGGCGGTCTGCATCGAAAATCACAACAAGGCTGACTTCAGGAATATCCAATCCTTCTCTAAGCAAGTTAATTCCTACAATAGCATCTATGTGACCGATTCTTAGAGCATTGAGGATTTCAGTTCTCTCGATAGTGTCGATCTCTGAATGAAGATGGTGCGCCTTGATTCCCATCTTATTGAGGTAATGTGCTACTTCTTCTGCAAACTTGATTGTAAGTACAGTCACCAATGTCCTCTCGCCCTTTTCGATTCGAGCATTGATTTCAGATAGAAGGTCAGCAACTTGCCCTTCAGTTCCCCTAACTTCAATCGAAGGATCGAGCAATCCAGTAGGTCGAATTTCCATACGGGGAATGTGTTCAATCATTTGCAGCATGTCATACATGGTTTCAGAATCAGGATGCTTCTTCGAGTATTCTGGCTCTTCAACTCCGCCGCCGCCTGATACGTGTCTGAGGCCGATTGGAACGTCCTGTCCAGTTACTTCACACAGATGTAGTAATTCTCGCTCTCCAGGGGTGGCGCTGACGTACAGCATTTGAGGGACTAAGCTTTGGAACTCTTTCAATTTCAGAGGGCGGTTATCTGCCGCTGACGGTAATCTAAATCCGTGCTCGATTAGATTCAATTTTCTGCTACGGTCTCCGGCGTACATACCTCCAACCTGTGGTAGAGTCACGTGAGATTCATCCATTATGACAAGGAATTTTTTGGGGTCTCCGTGGAATTGTTTTGCTGCAGCGGCAAAGAAGTCAAGCAGACAGTAAGGGCGCTCGCCATGCTTTCTTCCATCAAAGTGCATTGAATAATTTTCAACAGCTGTGCAATGGCCTACTTCTCTCAACATCTCTAAATCGTATTGAGTACGTTGTTGAAGCCTATGTGCCTCGATATCTTTGCCTTCACTCTTTAGTTCAGCAAATCTACCATCTAATTCGGTTTCGATATTCTCGAGTGCTTCTTCGAATCTTTCTGGAGAGACCATGAAGAACTCCTTGGGATGGATCCATGCTTCATCTAATTCGTCTAGAATCTCCCAAGATACAGGGTCACAAATCTGTATATGTTCAACGCCATCGAATCCAAATCTTACTCTCAGAGGATCATCACGGCTCGGCATCCAAACATCGAGGTTCTCGCCACGCAAGCGAACTTGTCCCCTTTCTAAATCCGTATTTGTTCTTTCATACTGTAGCGCTACTAGCTCTCGAATCAGGTCTATTGGTTCGATTGCTTGGTCTACGTGAATTCGACAATGGTAGGATAGGAAGGTCTCCGGGGCGTTAAGACCGTATATGCAAGATACCGATGAAACGACTACACAATCGGGTCTGCTAACTAGGCTTGCAACGGTTGCGAATCTTTCTTGCTCTATTCTTTCATTGATTGACAACTCTTTGTCGATGTACAAGTCTCTTTTTGGAAGATAGGCTTCTGGCTGATAGTAGTCATAGTGAGATACGAAATACTCGATGCCATTTTCTGGGAACAAACCAGCCATCTCTTGGTAGAGTTGGCGTGCTAGAGTTTTGTTGTGGCTAATGATGAGTGTTGGGATATTCAACCTCTCAATTATGTTGGCCATGGCGAAGGTTTTCCCTGAACCTGTGACGCCTAAAAGCACACATCTTTCCTGTTCATTTTCCAATTGAAAAATTAATTTTTCAATTGCTTTTTCTTGGTCGCCAGCGGTGCCGTGTTCGGAATGAATTTTGAAGCGGGATGTCTCTGGTGAAAGCGTGTCTTTCACCGCCCCTTCCAGGGCCTTCGAGATGTCGAAGGGGTCACTCATTCTCTCACTTCCTAAGGTAGATATAATCCGCCATTCACATGAATTACTGCACCGGTAATGTAGGAAGATTTCTCGCCTACCAAAAACGACACGACTCCCGCAATATCTTCAGGAGTTCCGATTCTTTTCAGTGGAACTTCCTCTTCCCGGCTGGCTCTTTTTTCTGGACTATCGCCTGCCAAAATGTCAGTGTCCACAAATCCTGGTGCGATGACATTCACTCTCTTTCCTTCAGGTGCAAGTGATTGAGCTAGGGAACGTGCCCAAATTGAAAGGGCTGCTTTAGATGCTGAGTAGTCTGCACCATGTGGCGACCCTCTAGTTCCTAATTGGCTACCTATGACACAGATTCTAGCATCTGTGGAAAGGTGTGGTTTGACTGCGTCCCACACTAGGAATGCTCCTTCAAAGTTGGTTGACATAGTTCTTCGCAAATGGTCTAAGTCCAGTTCCTTGGCATCTATTCTGTCATATCTTCCATGGTTCAATACTAGTACGTCGATACCTTCGATTACCCAAGGGTGGGTTGCTAACAGTGCCACTTCTCTGGCGTCTGTAACATCACAATTGGCAGCAACTGAATCAATGCCAGAATTGCGTATGTCGTCAACTACCATTTCGGCAGGTTTTGACGAATTACAGTAAGTCAGTAAAATTCTGTAACCATCTTCGGCCAATTTCTTGGAAATTGCAGCGCCAATCCCTCTGCCTCCTCCGGTCACAAGTGCGGTGCGCATGGAATGCCTAGGAGGAGATACTCAATAACTCACTGGAGGAATTGTGCAAGTTGTGGAGGTTGCCAACCTTCTGGTTTTAGCACTTTTCCATCCTCTCTACGTAGTACTTTCCCATCGACCAATTTCGCCATATTAGAGCGATGAACTTCATTGAAAGCATCATCATAGATATCTTGCATTCCATGATTGATTATGGTTCCTGCCAATATGTATCCGATGTCTGCTAGTGCATCGAGAACTTCTACTAAGTCTCCTGCTCTCGCTGCTTCGGCATATTCCTGAACTTCTTCGGTTAGTAGTTTGATTCTCAACTCAATCAATTCATCAGGTCCAAGCCCAGGCTGGTCCAGTTTTGGGATTTCGAATGCTTGGTTGAATTCTAGTAAGGACTTCACTATTGGATTCATAGCCGAAGGGGAGTCTTGCCACTCTATGAAAGTTGCATTGCAGCAAGTAGAATCCATCCTGTGGATACGTGTGCCCGGAACCACCAATTTTGGAATTGAGATCCAGAGGCGACTAGCACGCTTACAACCAGTACTAGGGAGATCAGAGTTCCACTTGGTGAGACAACAGAGAATGCAGCAGCCCATATTGGAATTGATAGCAGCATTACAGCCATGGTTGTTGGCGGTTGGAATCTAGCAGGGAATGATTTCACTCCGGTTTTTTTGTCACTCTCAATGTCCATTTGTGCATACCCTAAGTCAAATGCTGCAATCCAAATCATTACTCCAATAGATACGATTAGTAAATCTGGATACCAAGAGTTGGAAGAGATTTCGCCGGTAATTGCTACCCATGCGCCTGCAGGAGCTAGGGCTAGACAACCTCCGAGCCACCAATGGCACAGCCAAGTGAATCGCTTCAGGTACGGATAGACAACAAATGCGAGTACGGGAATGGGAGAAAGGTACAGGCACAAGGGGTTCAACATCGCAGCGCCTCCAACTAGCATGGCCAAGAAAATCCCGCACAGTATCCATGCTGTCTGCATGGACATGCTTCCAGAAGCGAGATGTCTGTTCGCTGTACGTGGGTTCTCGGCATCGATATCTTTGTCGATAATTCTGTTAAGGCCCATGGCTAAGCCTCTGGCTCCAACAGCTGCAATCAAAATCCAGAAGTATTGCAAGTAAGTTGGTTCACCAGCCATCAGGGCTCCAATAAACACGAATGGTAGACTGAACAATGTGTGTTCGATTTTTACGAAGGATGCAATTTGCTTCAGGTCCATTCACATCACCAAGTTGTCTGGCCAAGGTGGTAAATCGAACCGTTCAATCGCATCTAAAGTTTCAGGGTCATGCATGGTAATTGCAGGCCATCTTCGAACAGGAGTTGGTCCTTCGAGTGAAGGAATTGGTGTAGTCGCATCCCAGAATATTCTGCCATTTTCTACTATGAAATCTCGCTCCACAGCAAAGCGTGAGGTTAGCTGCCACAGCAACCTTCTCATCGCTCCTTCACCGTGAAGATTCATATCATTGTCAGTTACAAATAACCATCTTAATTCATTTTTGGAGTCCAATTGCCAAATTGATTTTCTCAATTGAGAAATCTTCTCCCTTTGGGCCTTAGCATCGTCCTCATTTGGCCATTGCATTCCGGTTCTTGGGTCCGGTCTTCCTTCGATGTCAACTGTTACGACTAACATCGAATTTCTCAGCAAGAGACAGTCCTCAACATCTTCTAATTCTGAGATTTGTTTCAACAGAGATTCACTAATTCCTGGAGCATCTTCTTCTCCTCTTCTCCAAGCAGGACATTCTTCAATCGGAGACCCTTCTAGCGGCTTTCCACTTCTTGGGTCAGCAGGGACAAGTTTTGTTGCATCAATGATTACTTTCGAATGTACATTTTCGTATGTGGAAGCAGGCTCGAGAGAGTCACTAACTATTCCTTCGATTATCGTGATGTCAGTCTCAGGGTCGACTCGGTTGTTTAGCACGTCTAACAAAGCATCTAGGTCACTGGGGTTTTCATCTGTAGCGATTAGGATTTTCAAAAACATCATTTGTCCAGCACCTAGCAAACCAAGACATGTTTTCCTAGCTTGTCTTGGGTATCGCTGCTTGCTCTTGACGATTGCAAGGTTGTGGAAACCAGTCTCTAGTGGTAAGTGTAAATCCAATACATCTCTGTGTTGGAAAGATAGAATCGGCCTGAATTGCTTTCCAATCGCTTCTCCGAGATATCCATCTTCCATAGGGGGTTGACCTACAATGGTCGCTGGCAGTATTGCATTTTTCCTTCTGGTGACTGCAGTTACATTCAGAACAGGATACTGGCCAGTCAAAGAGTAGAATCCAAAGTGATCTCCGAATGGACCTTCGGTTCTAGTTTGGGTAGCATCAACCCATCCCTCTATTACAATATCAGCATCAGCAGGTACTAGAAGGTCTTGAGTTAGTGCTTTTGTTATTCTTAGGCGTCTCTTACCTAGGAATCCCGCAAACATGTATTCTTCTAAATTATCAGGTAGGGGAGCTATCGCTGAGAAAATCAATTCAGGAGGGCCGCCAATACAAATCGCAACAGGCATTTTCCCATCCGGCCAAGCCGCAGCATGGTCTGCCCCATGCTTGTGAATCTGCCAGTGTAGGCCAACTTCTTTCGGGCCGAAGACTTGCCCTCTGTACATGCCTAGGTTGTGCTCTCCAGAATGCGGGTCTTTGGTAACAACTAGAGGAAGCGTGATGTACCTTCCACCATCCATTGGCCATGTCTTTGGAATTGGTAGTTGTGTGACGTCCAAGTCCATTTTTACTCTTTGACAAGATCCTCTCCAAACCTTCTTTGGAGGTAGTGACATTGCATCTCTCAATAGTGGAAGTCCGGTCCAAGGCCTCTTCATTATTCCACCAATATCTGGTTTCATCAAAGCGACCAATCTTTCACCAACTTCAGTTGGATGTGATGCGCCTAGTGCTCTTTGGGTTCTGTCGTGTGAGCCGAATAGATTCATTGCAAGTGGAATCTCACTAATTTCTCCGTTAGGGAGTCTTGGTTTCTCAAACAGAACAGCCGACCCATTGTTCTTCACTAGCCGGTCCGCAATTGCACCGGCCTCTAATTCTACATCTACAGGCTCAGTTATGCGAATCAACTCCCCCCGCTTCTCGAGGTGTGCAAGCCAACGCGTAGAATTTCTCCAGGCCATGATACCGCTAGGAGAACTTCTTCATGAATACTTGTTCTGTGCCGACTCATTGAAGTCC
>PBXT01000011.1 GCA_002727695.1 Methanobacteriota archaeon
AGTGGAATTGTGCGTGACCCAGTCACAATCACATCTACATCATACGCTGATGACACACTGTCATGGGATGCAAGTATCCAACCAGGTGACTGGATCGTAGTTGTTCAAGGTACAGACTCTGATGAAAACGGTGGCGGTATCGCAGTCGGATTATTGGAAGCATCCGTCCAAGAAGGAGCATCAATTGATTTGGTAATGGAGAAGGGCGGTCTAATCGCTCTATCCACCTCATGGCTATCTATCGAAAGCGAACAATTCCATGCTGGAGATGTCACTGAAGGAGTCGAGGTTGAACTTGACTTAGGTGACGGACTAGAATGGAACATGGCGTTTGATGCAAACGGTGAACTCGAGATGGTTCTACCTGCTGGTAACGTAGTACTGGACAGCGAGTTTGATACTGTCCAGCACGAATTGAACCTAACTATGGAATACAATGCAGGACTTTCAGTAGATGTCATTCAAGACACAGCTGAAGATAGAATCATGGAATACACTCGACGTATCAACTCTGACTTAATTGTCGAAGTAATTTCTATCGGTGAAGGAACCGCTGTATTCGACAGCGAAGACCTTAGCGAGATGACAGCTATCGAAGACGACGACAATGGTTACGAGATAATCACTTTGAAGTTGAGCCTGACCTATGAAGGAACTGAAATCTCAGATCAATTCACGGCTTCTGGCGGACTTGGTGTTACTCAAGATGCTGAGTTCTGGTCAATTGAATTCCTGAACTCTACCGGCGACTGGACTGATGTTATGGATGTCACAATGGGAATTGGAGCCAACAACTCAGACCCATCCCAACTGTTGACTACTGAAGTGGATGCAAGAATCATTCTGCCGCTACAGAACCAAACACAGACCTATGATGATGGTCACGCAGTAAACATGCGATTTACTGCAGATGGTGGACCTAACGAAGTAAGTGTTCGTGTCAATGTTCCACAGCAGTATAACATGTCATTCGTTGATGCTCCAGCAGCAATTGGTGTTGGTGTAGGTGATGAGACATTGATTACCTTGCGAATCATTAACGATGGAAACGGTGACGACACAGTATCTGTGCAATCCAGCCTGTCCTGTGAAGGATGGCAAGTGACTCCAGGAATGTCTAACATTACTGTAGCAGCTGGAAGTGAGCGCAGCCAATCATTTACAATATTTGCACCAGCAGACGCTTCTGCTGAAGAATCATGTCCTGTTGAATTTACTGCAGATAGTGAGGGTGACTTTGACACACAGACTCAATCTACAAATGCCCTTATCTCAGTCGCTAAGCTAGTTATTGTTGAAGGCGCAGTTGAACCTAATGCCGCTGATGCAAAGGCTAACGCAGATGGTCAGTTCATAATCCCAATCAGAAATGATGGTTTCCTGACTGCACAGGATGTAATTGTCTATCTACAAGCAGATGAGCTTGGCGACACTGATTACCCACAAAAGCAGGTTACAATTACAGTGCCTGCAAATGGTGTTGCTTATGCTAACTTCGACTATTCTGACTTGCCTCCTGGTGACGCAAGATTGAAGGTTACACTGGATGTAATTGGTACTCCTACGCATGAAGATAGCCAGACTTCAGATATTATCACCATCAAGTTCTCCAACATGGCGGAAGAAGATGGCGAATCTGATTGGTTAGTTGTCGTAATCATCCTGCTTACTGGATTAGTATTGTACGGTGGATTTAAGACTGCAAAGAAGGGATCCTCTGGTCGCTTCTGATACTCACTCCCAAATCTCGCTCCTCAATTGGGCTTAGATTGGGTTGGAGTTAGACATATGTTCAAGCATTAAGAGCGTCAGCACTGTCATATGTGGGAGGAAAAAGAGTTCAACAATGTTGAATTTATTCCTGAGCCCACAGATAATCGAATTGTTTCAGCCGCAGATTCTGCGACTGTTGGTCACCAAGAAGGATGGCGTGGAGAAGTGATGGGCTGGGCACCTGTGCCAGTTCCAGTAGTATCCAGGCCAAGANGAACAACTCAACGTGTGGCAAATGTTGGAATATTCTTGATTCTGATTCTTGTGTTTTGGGCAATATGGCGTAGTCAATTGCTGTTCATAGAAATCCCTCCTCCAACTTCCGAATGGGCATTCGANGACTCAGGTGCAAGGGAATTGCAATCCTCTGGATATACAGGGGATGGAATCAGAGTCTGTATGGTTGATACAGGGATAGACATCAGTCATCCTGATTTGGAAGATACCGACTTGGTGTTCAAGGACTTCTTTACGGGCTCGAGTCAACCNGTTGATAATGGAAATCTAGCGCATGGTACGATGATGGCAGGATTACTAGTTGCTGATGGACATATGAAAGGTATAGCTCCTGGAGTAACCCTCGGCATGGCTGCAGCATTAGGTGACGATGGTGAAGGAGGAAATAGTGGGGACCAAAATGTAGTTGCGAGTGCTATCGATTGGTGTTGGAAAACATTCGATGCAGACATAATCTCACTATCTTTGGGAGGTGAAAGTGATCCTAATGCAACCAGAGATGGCCCAACAACCAATGCTGTGAGACAGGCTATTGCAAATGGAGTGTATGTCGTAGCTGCAGCCGGTAATGATGGAGGTAGTGAAGATGACGGGAGGGTTGCTACACCTTCCAATGTCAACGAAGCAATATCTGTCGCTGCGATTGATGAAGCAGGAGAGATTTGGGAGGGTTCCTCTCTGGGTGAATCGGAAGATAGTAGTGGAGAATCGAGACAAAACCCGCACCAAAAGCCCGAGATATCAGCGCCTGGCGTGTCTGTAATATCTACTGCGTTCGATGGTGAGTACTACTCCTCCACAGGGACTAGTGATGCAACTGTGTTTGTTTCTGGTATCTTGGCCCTGATTCTNGAGGCAGAGCCGGATTTGAGAGATCCCGATGCTCAGTGTATTCTTGATGTTAAGACCGCACTCATGAATTCTGCTAATCCATTGGTAGATGGAGTCGAGCATCATTCTAGGTGGGGATATGGTGCGATAGATGGTGAATCATGGTTACGGGAGATACGTACTTCGGTGTCTTGTTAGGTTCAAAATGTAATACTGCGCCCCATTATGTGTCTTTCNAGAGTNTTGATATTATTATCTCATAATGATATTATGTTATTTTTCACGGTCCAAATATGTGATATTTTCAACCTAAATTGATATTTTTCAATTGAAAACAAGCCCAATGTGTTAAGTTGGTCTTTGTTTTGGAACAGTTAGAGAGNGTGTTGATATGTCAGCAAACGTCCAAAAAAGTAAGAGCATCGGTCTAGTAAGTCTATTCTTGGTTTCCCTATTCGTAACCATGGTTTCGACTGCACCAACAGTCATGGCCGTAAATGAGACAACCTCTGGAACAATAACAGGAACAGAAACATGGACTGGAGTAATGAACCTAGACGGTGATTTGCTGGTTGCAGGTGGTGCTAAGTTGATCATCAATGCAGGTACTACAATCAATGTACCAGCCGACAAGAACATNCAGATTCAAGGTTCAATTTGTGCTGGAGATTCTTCCTGTGGGGCATCACAGGCTAGTACAGGTTCTCCAATTCGATTTATTTGGGGCTCAGCAGCGGCTCCTGCTCCTAACCAAACTGGACGTTGTTACGTTACTGGAGTCTTCAACCCAGACATGTCATGCGGTTCTGGGATTTACTTAGCTTCAACAATCGATCAATCACTTACAAAAATGAATCATGTCACCCTCGACGGTGCTTATGGAATACCAGTCGACATTGATGGCCAGGGTACAATCAAGTACGGTGCAATGATTTTCGATGGTGCAAGTCTTAGCGTAACGAATCCTACTTTTATTGACATCAATACCACAAATGTACTGGCGTTCGATGGTGCTTCACCCACTCTTGATGGTGGAACATTCGTAGTTGGTAACGATGGACAAGGCTACCAAGGAGCAGCAATACAGGCATATGGTGCTGGTGCAGGATTGGTGGTTATGCAGATTCTGAACTCTGCATTTACTGGAGAGGAAACTGATTGCGGTCAACAGGGTGGAGGCCGCTCAGCAATTTACCTAGAGAATTCCTTCGTTAGGATGGATACAGTTTCTATCACGGAAAACTCGTACGGTGCTTTCCTGCGTTCAAGCAGTGGCTATCTTACCAATTCAACCATCACATCAAAGTGTAACGCTATCGATACAAACTCTCACTTGGTGACTAATGGGCAGCAATACACATTCGTAATTTCTGATAACACAATCACTCCAACCGAGGGTGCAGGAATTACAGCTTACGATGGTGCTATTGTTGTTGCAGAGCGCAACACAATATCGGGATCATCTGAAGGTTCAGGTTTCGGTATCAGGTCGTCATTTGTTACAATCAACAACAACGTAATTGGACCAATCGGTGGATGGAACGGATTGTGGGTATATGGTGAGTCAGATGTTTCTGCAGAAAACAACACCATCCTAAACACCGCAAAAGAACCCGTTCTAATTGGTGAATACCACCACAAGGACCAGGGTTGGAATGTACCTGCTCCTACCAAGGCAAGACTATACTTCGCTAACAACGTCGTTTCCAACAACACAGGAACATGCAACTCTGATTACATGTACGGAGGAGATTTCCCATGTCCTGCATTCCACGTCTACATGTCATCAGCGACATTTATGGATAACATCGTTACGAACAATCTCGGTGATGGATTCAGAATTAAGGGTGGAATCGTAAACGCTCAAGGTAACGATATCGAAGTTGGAGGATTTGCAGCTAACGTTTCACTTTATGATGATAATTATGGTAACAAGTATGGTTCGATTGCATACTTCTCAGAGAACACTTACTCAAATGCTTCCCAGATTTACAATGTCACCGAATCAAGAGTGGCAGTTCAGAGCGAATTCATGCCAGACCCTGGCGGTAACGAACTTTACCCAGTTTCTCTTTCTTGGGGTGGTGCAGAATGCCCATGGGATTCTTCAGAGTGTATCAAGCCACCACTAACTGCGGAATGGCCTCCTCGCTTCATGCCACTTTCCATGGAGGTCAACCGAAATGCGACTACGTTCACATACTCAGATGTGCAGAACTTCGACCGTTCCAAGATTCATATTCAGAATCAAAATACGGCTTGGGGTGTTCAAGTTGAACAAGGCGAATTAGTTCGCTACCAGGTTAAGGCTGACAATTCACAGGTTGCGGATGCACTAGTCACAATCAAGGATGCAAATGGTAAGCCACTGTACAATATGACTACAGATGCCTTTGGATTCACTCCTTGGGTTACCCTACCGTCCAACTTCCACATCGATACCAACTGGGACCACGTTGCTACAGGCCAAGGTGAGGATTCTTGTGGAGATGGAGCTGACAATGACGGTGACACTTTAGTCGACGGACAAGATCCNGATTGTCAGAATGGTGGCAGAGAAATGCCAACTTACTCTGTCGAGGCTAAGAAGTTCAGCAAGGGAACATCAACACATGATTTCACGCTTACTGGAATGGTTGATGAAGTAATCAATCTGGCCAACATCGAGCCATCGGTTAGCGTTGATCAGAATGATGGGACCTCTTTCGCAAGAACAATCTCGATAACAGGTTCTGCTCATGACGGGATTTCTGGACCTTACTTCAACGATTATGATTCTTGGTTGAAGCAATTCGGAGACATCAAGCGAGTCGAAATCCAACCTCATGGTAGTTCGGATTGGTATTTGGCAACTGATACCTCTGGAGCAAATGGTGAAGTTACGATGAGTAACTGGCCATTCAAATCATGGAGTTTTGATTGGGATATGGCAAATCACTTCGAAGAAGATGTTACTTTCAGAATCCGTTCATACGACGGTTTGGATGAATCGATTGTTACAACTCGCATTTTCAAGTTGAATATTAATCCTCCAACCATTAACCTAGATTCGCCATTGGATGGATCAACACATGATGGCCAAGAGGTATTGTTCAGTGGAACCGCTTCTGATGACTACCAAGGTGTACAAGGCAGTGACATTCGCGACATATGGTTCAGTGTAGTTGGTCCTAACAACTACTCCGCGAACTATCCTGCTAACAACGGAGGCGGAACAGTTTGGTCTGATTCGTGGAACTTCTCATCTTTACCAACCGGTGCTTACACATTCACAGTTTGGGCTAGTGATGCAAATTACTGTCACGAAACTGTCGATGTTTGTGACCCTGAAGTTGTTACAATCAATATTGACAATGACAACAGAATTCCAATTGTCCAAGTGAGTGAACCTTTGCCGATGGAGAGCGTTCGTGCATCTGAGGAGACAATCATCAGCGGTGTAGCAAGAGACAACGACGGTCAAGTTACTAGAGTTGAAATCACGGTTGTAGATCTAGCTAGCGGTATAGAATTGAACAGTGGTCCTGACCCAATTACCACATTCCAGCCTAACGGTGCATGGATGACTTATTGGGACACCAGCGATTTGATTCACGACCAGCAATACGAAGTCCATGTCAAAGCATATGACGGTGTAGATTATTCAATGATTGAAACTGTACGTATTATCATCGACAATCCTGCTGATGCAGACAACATTGCACCTACTTTCAATCCAGACGGATGGGTTGATACTGTCACAATCTTCTGTGACGAAAGGTCTAGTGCATTCGACAAGTGTGGTGAAGGTGTAGAAATCAACCTGCTGAATTACTTCAATGATTCAGATGGAGTCGGGCCACAATCTAGCCACATGGTTTTCGATGTCCGTGATGACCCTTCAACCGCAATCGATGATGATTATGCATATCACATCAGAATCACACCTGAAGGTAAAGCAATCTACAATCCAATGGATTCAATGTATCAAACGTCGAGTGAAATTTCAGATTGGTCGATGCAAGGAGTCATGTTTGAAGCAAGGGATATCTACGACTCTGTGGCTTATTCCTATCAGGTTAATTTCATAGTAAAGGGTGTTGAGTTCACAGCACAAAGAACTGATACAGGAACAGTAACCTTTGGAGATTCGGCAGAGTTCCAAGGAACAGGATTACCTAACTCGCAGGTGAAGGCACGTCTTCTGAAGGGAGATACATTGCTGAACACTACAGTTGTATCTGCTGATGGAACATGGTCGATGGAGATTTCATCTTCACAGTTAGGAGATGATGGTGACTACCAGATCTACTTCGCACAAGATGGTCAGTTCATCGGTAAGGATGACAACAACAAGATAACTCTTCAGAGCGGAGAACTTGCTTCGGGAGGATTAGCTACTTGGGTTTGGATTGTCATCGCAGTTGTAGCATTTGCAATTCTATTGGGTGTCGGTGCGTTCTTCTTCCTAGAGTTTGAAGAAGAGTTCGAAGATGACCCTGAAGCAGTCATGGAACAACAGAAGCAAGAGGACCCATACGCATGGGCTAAGGCAAGGGCTGCAGAGCAAGCAGCAGGTGAACTAACACCTGCTCCGGCTCCAGTACCTGCGGCACAACCGCAACATCCAGGTTGGATTTGGGATGCTCAGTCTAACCAATGGGTTGCAGATCCAAACTACCGACCTCCACAACAGTGATTCCTCGGACGGGGAGACACAACACTCTAAGAGGACTGGGGGGATGAAGGGTTATGGCCGCGCGACCTAAGCCAGGTGTTCAGGAGAGAATCCTACTACATTTGTCTGATTTTACGGACTTCATGAATTCGGTTGAAGTTCCGTTTGCGCTATCTCAAATGGGAATAGCAAACGCTGTAGCGATCGCTCGCTCGAACGTTCCAAGAGCAATTGCCGGATTGAAAGACCAAGGATTACTAGTAGAGAGACAGGCCCACGTTCAGGGAGTTAGCCGCAAACGCAAGGCGTATTTTCTAACCGATTCGGGAATGAATCTCGCTGAAGATACCTGGAAGCGTCTAAGAGAATTCCAACTGAGAGCCATTTTGCCGGGGGGTAATACGATTGCTTCGACGCTTGGAGAAATCCAAGACAAGTTGCCATTTACTATGCGTCCAGTTGATGTCATAAGATATCTAGATGACAATGGTGTTTTAGATGTCAGGTCTCTATCTGCCGATTTGGTTGAGCGAGATTTGTCAAAGCATGTTGAGAAACAATTAGTCACCAGCTTAGGAGACCTTCCTCGACTACGCCACTTCTATGGTCGCTCAACAGAATTAGAGAATATGGTAAATCTTCTTGAAGCACGTTCAACAACTCTGATGATTCCTGGAATTGCAGGAATAGGAAAAACATCTATGGCTGCTAAAGTGATTGAATCTTTCATGCATCGCAGGAACCTGATGTACCACCGTTGTCAGGATTGGGATGGCAGCCGAGCGTTCTTCGAAAGTCTAGCTGATTGGTTATCTAATATCGGGGACTCGATGCTTGCTGACTACATTTCAGCAACCCCTGTTCCCAAGGCTGCTGATGCTGCACGAATTATCTTAGATGCGCTATCTAATTCTCCAGCATTGATTGTGATAGATGATTACCATAAGGTCAGCGATAAGACACTTCACCAAACAATCCAAGCCCTATCTAGAGGTTTGGTGGAATGTGAGGGAGATGTTGGATTAGTCATATTCTCGCGCTCATTCAAGGAAGTTGTACCTCTGAAGGATGCAGATGGAAGAATTGTTTCTCTTGTCCTACCTTTGGAAGGGCTTGACCAGAATTCTACTCGTTCACTCCTATCAGCATTCGATGATTTGGACCAAGAAAAATTGCTTTACATTCACTCGTTAAGTCGTGGGCACCCTCTCGTGTTGGAATTAATCAACCGTGGAGCGTCGGCTGGAGCATTCCACGAATCTTTGGAGAATTACGTAAACATCGAGATTTTCTCGAAACTGACTGGAGAGCAAAAGAGATTGTTAGGCGCACTGTCCGTATTCCGTGAACCAATAGAACTCGAAGCATTAACTGAACAGGGTTTGAATGTTGATGAATTAGACTCTCTTGTGGAGTCAGGCCTAGCGAGACACGCGGATTCAGAGACATATGATGTCCACGATTTGATTCGAGAATTCCTTCTACAGAGTCTAGACAAGCAATCCAAAGAAGAGTTGCACAATAAAGCGGTTACATGGTATGAGAAGCAATCAAGTTCTAGCCAAATCGCTTTGGAATTGATCTATCATCTAATTTCATCATCCAGACACGAAGATGCAACTAACATTATCGTGGAAGAGGGACGCAATCTAATCAAAGAAGGTCATATTGAGTTGCTCGGACTTCTAGAGTCTGTTGACACAAAATCTGTGGGCGCTGAAAGCGCATGTCGAATTGATAGACTGCGTGGTGAAGTTCTAGCGCTTCTTGGAAGATTCGACGAAGCGGAGGAAGCGTTCAGTCAAGCCAAGCCTCCAGCGGAGGCGGCAGGCCTTGACGATGTAATCGCAGATATTCTATCGAACTTAGCAGATATCTCCCTGAAGCGAGGGGATTCTGATTCGAGTCTAAACATGCACAGAAAGGCCCTAGAATTGTTCATTTCTATCGGTGATGCGGTTGGTGCTGCTCGCTCATACAACAACATGGGTTACATCTTGAGGCGTAGCGGTGATAAGAATAAGGCACTAGAAGCATATTCTGAAGTTGAAAATATTCTTTCGAGTGATGATTCACTGGAGCTGATTCCAGCGCAAATTGTTCTCGCAAGGGCACTATTGGACCTTGGTGAGAGTGACCGAGCTAGAGACCATGCATTATCCTCATACGAGCGCTCAGAATCCGGAGAAGATGCAATTTTGCATGCACGTGCAAGAGCGGTACTCGGTCGCTACTATGCTAAGAGTGGAGATGCAGACCTAGCACTTCACCATTACACAGATGCTCTGTCAACTATGGGAGAAGCAGGAGAGCCTCTTGCACTGGTTGAAGTTTCGATATTGTTGGGAGAAGTTTTGCAAGATAGTGGACGAATTGAGGAAGCACTAGAGAGATATCGTGAGGCTCTAGTCATCTCTGAAGCCAACGATTTGCGAATGCAAATTGGAGAATTACTAGCTAGACTAGGAGGAGTTGCTCCTGATAGACAACGTCGAATGGAGTATCTGCAGCGTGCACTATCGGTGTTCAGAGAGTTAGGTGCCCAAACTAGAATGCGAGAAGTTCAGATGATGGTTCACACAGCTGTCATGGGTCGCTGATTAGAAATCGGGCCTAGTGTTTGTTAGGTAGGTTACTCCTTCATCATATACAACCCAAATTTCTGTGGTTCCAGATAGAGTTATTCTGCCATCATAAGTTCCTGAACCTGTGGCTGAAATCGAAACATCTCTGTCAAGCACATTCTCTGGGTGGTCCAGATGCAGACCTTCATCATCTAAACTCAGAATAAATTCGGATTCATCCGCTTCAGTTAATCGCCAATTGACAACTTCTGCATAGCGCACACTGCTATCCTCTCTGCTAGCAAGATCTGCTCTTTCCACAGCCGCAGCAATATCTGCCATGTTGACATCAACCGCAGTAGTNTTCCAATTTTCTCNNGTTGAGGTNTCTANNCCNAANGCCCAGACNCTNAACANNGAAAGGAACANAACNCCNAGNANNAANGTGAANATNTANCCNANNTCAGTNCTNGCNCCNGANTNGTCTNCGAACNAATTTNCNTNTCATGNTNCAGCCTCCGANATNTNNACNTCNANNCTNCTGATNTGNAAGTTNAANTGAATNGGTTGNCCAGCAGTATGCCAAACTGCTTCACTTGGTCCATGTGTAGGGACTGGCACCCAACCAACATAATCAGTCAATAGGTCGATNCGTCCTGGATTCACTATCCAGTCTTCTGATGATTCTAACCCTGTGCTAGACCATGATGCCACAGCATCGCCGTAAGGACCAACCCATCCTCTGCGCACATCATATGCGGTAGTTGAGGCTAGACTTTCTCTCATGCTTAACTCAATGTCGAGATTCATTGTTCCACTACCTGTAACCGAGCTTGCAGTTGGGTGTAGTGATGGCACGGTCGCACTGAATCTTGGACCTGGGCCTTGTCTGTCGGTTGGCCCAACTAGGATGGTTGGCTCCAGTTCTGGATGGTTGGTAACAATCGCTCCTGCACTCCACGCCACTTCTAATCCAGTAATGGATGTATCAAACTCATAGGTAAGTCGTGAAATGTGGAACGCCCATGCTGTTGCAAGGTTAGCATGAGTCGAATCTCCTTCAACCCCAATCAGTGTAATTTCAATGCTTGCTGGGTGGTCACCGTCTCTCCATGCAGATATGATTTGACCTTCTGGTATTCCATTCATTGATTTCCACGGTAGCGTTGTAGAAATCCATCCTGAAGCGGTTTGGTCAATCGCAATGCATCTCATNGCGCCTTCATCTTCAAGTATCATTATTCCTGAATCACCATCGAGGGTGAGTTTGGATTCATAGTCTCCAAATTCAGATGTATAGTTGATGGTGGTTTCAGAATCATCTTCGGTGAACTCCAATCCAGTTACTTGTCCAGTATCGGTTGCTGCAAGCATTCGCATACCATCATTTCCAGTTCCCCATTCGATCAATACATTCTCGCTGCTTTCTACATTGGCAGCACTATTGATATTTGAAGGAGGCCAAGGAACAACACTTGTTTGGTTTGCCGGCACTGAAACCCCTCCACTCTTCCATGTCACAGTTGCCGCATTTTCATTTGGATTAGTTATCGAAAGATTTCCAGAGCTGTGGGGTGCTATGAAGTATTTCGAGTAATAATTACCCTCCTCTCCAAGTAATGAAGTCCGTCCCTCATTTCCAAATGTAATCATCATGTGCGCATCTACATCAGTTATGATTTCAAGAAGTCCGTCNGATGNCATATTGATGTTCTTAGTCCAAGAGTTGGCAATCCTAACTGCAGAGGATTGTACCACGGCTTGATTNCCGCTATCTCCTGGTGCTTCCCATTGTACTAGCATGTCATCATCAGCGAATATTTCGACAGTTGTNTGCCCAGAAGGTANGGGTACAGCCCAGTGTTGTCCCTTTCCTGTTGCAGGGTTGGCCTTTGTTGGAGGGACAATAGTGGAACCGGAATCTCCACGAATTTGAATGCCTGTTAGGTCATGACTGGANGTGATTTGAGAATCGGAATCCAAGCGAATTACTTCACTAATTGATAGCGGATATTCTATCCCATTCTGCTCAACCATNACTGGTCCAAGAGGAATTGTCAAACCATGTTTTGGTGTAACCAATACAGAATCAGTTTCTGCATTTGGAGTGAAAATAAACGGCCTATCTGGACCTAACCTCATGTCTTCGTAGCAAATTGCTTGCACGTTACTTTCAGCATGTCGCACGTCGATGTGTCTGTCCAAATCGAGGGCGCCTTGAATTCTGAATGTGTCATCCTGATACCAGGAAGCAGAATACCACATGCCGCCTCTCAATCTATCCCAGCGCAACTCNCCATCNACAGGAATNAATTCGACTTCTGANGANTCTCCNGGCAATCCTGATTCGGACAACAAAGTCACCTCATGACCCATAATTTCCATCTGAGCTTGCATATCGTTCCTTTTCAGTGAACCTTCAAGTTCCTGAATAATTGGCATCATTGAAAGAAGCATTAGGCCAATAATTGAAATTACTCCACCGAAGAGTAGCACTGTTGCAACTGCTGCACTAACAGCTTCTTCATCGCGATGAAGGTTACAAGGCCTCATTTGCTAACCTCCACTAATTGCAGTTCAATTTCCAAGTCAATGACAGAATTTCCATGGTCAATTGTCATTCCATCAGAACCACTCGTCCTCAACCAAGGACTAATTCCACGGTGTTGGTCCAGAGTATCTGATGCTCTGTGTAAGTTGTATTCGGTCAACCAACCTTCGCTCATTTGTGGTGTAACTGTAGGTCCTAGGGAAGAGGCGTAAGTGTATCTAAAGTTCCAAGCATCTCCGCTGAATAAGGTAATTGGGCCAGCCGAGCGGATGTCAAAGACTGCGTTTCTTCCATCAGGAATTGATCCGATTGTCGCAACATCCCTAAGAGACAAACTAGCACGCATTGTGCCGTCAAATAACTCTTCAATGTTCATATCAGGTGGTGATGAAATAGTCCACGTCTCATCCGAGAATTTGTCAAATCTAGCATCGTTTAGTAGCGCAATTGAATGCTCGCCAGTCTGCACTTTAGTCTTAATCATCAAACCAGAAATCGTGATTTGAGCATGGCGATGAAGTTCTTCATCATCAGCGTAAATCGTAACGATGTATGTGTCTGCAACATTGACTAAATGCTCAATAATCACAGCCTCGTTACTCGCACTGAAATTGACGATTTGTTGCTCAGATTGAGTCCATATCAAAGCCCGATTTGCGGTTTCATTTTGAGCAAAAACACTGAACGTAGTCTGATTCAAATATGTCACGGTCACAACTTCAGTATCAGTAAGGTCCGCTGCAACAGTCCAAACTTCAGCACCGATTAGTGGCGAAATTGCGCTAGTTGTAGCATGGACTGTGGTTCGCAATCCAGTATCAATGCTGGCGCCAGCTACGACATCAATTCTCCCATCCAGCCTTTCTGCGATGCCATTAGCGTTAGACCAGGCTGTGTTATCCTGGAAATCATTGACATATGGAGTTAAGAAAACAAACACTCCTCCCATCATGGTTACGACCATTGCTAGGAGCATTACTACTCCAATGACTTCGCTCACGGCGAGGTCATCATCGTGCTTACTCCGTGACCTCATCAGTCAGGAGAGAATCATCCCCCCTCTTATGGTTTCACCAATGGCGAGCCCTTACAGGGCTCATCCGCGTAGAGTTATGCCTTCTCGGGCAACTCGCTCAGATTCGGTTTGGCCGATGTGATGCGTGAATTCGGGACCATCTTGTAGCGAGATCTGAATATCTCCTTCAAACAAGTCATCAAGATGATACAGAACGGTTGACTCAGCAAGGTGTGGTGCATTGTTTTTCTCTGACAAGTGTGTTAGAACAATCGACCTCGTATTCTTGTCGACAACATGTGAAAGAAATTGTCCGGTTTGGTCATTTGAAAGGTGACCTCCTCTTCCGGCAATTCTGTCTTTGAGCCTCATCGGATATGGCCCATTCCAAAGGCGGTTATTGTCGTAATTTGCCTCGATTGAAATATGCTGACATCCTGACACATGATTTACTAATTCATCAGTCCATGAACCGAGGTCGGTGATTACTGCTCCTCTCTCTCCACGGTGGCTTGCAATGAATGCAACATTGTCGGCACCGCTATGAGGTACTGGCACAGGTAGTAATGCCAAATCATCAGCGAATTCCAGTGCTTCTAAGCTTTCAAACAGATGCACGTTTCTCAGGTCAAGATTTAGTGCAGTTGCAGTTCTATCATTGCAGAAAATCGGAATGTCCCATCGCCTTTGAGCAATAGACGCTCCTCCACCATGGTCACCATGGTGATGAGTTAGAACAATTGCATCAATTTCTTGCGGTCTAATGTCCATTCTCGCTAATCGAGTTTCAAGCTGCTTGCCTGAGAATCCCTGGTCGATGAGCACTTTAGCATCCCCACTTTCAACAAGCGTCGCGTTTCCGCGACTGCCTGTACCAAGATGAGTGAATGATAGCGACATGTCCAACTTTTGGTCGGCATCGCGTTTAGCCCTTGAACTCACCCCCTAAAAACAGCAAAAAAATGCACTTTTGGCAGTAATTTTTGGATTACCGTAGGTAATCCGAGTCTGAACATTGCTCCATCACTCTATTAAGGCTGATTCAGTAGTTCGGTATGCTTGGGTGCTGCCGCGCCCGCTGGTGATTCCGATGCGACGCTCACAATCGACGCTTTTGATGACTGTTCTCGTGGTTCTAGGATTGTTCTTTGTTTCACAATTACCTGCAATCTCAAATGTGGGTACAACTAACCCTAATTTGACTGAGGGTGCACGCCCTCCTGCCACAGATTCTGATGGGGATAAAATCCCTGATGTGCATGAAAATTTGTTTAGTGAATGGATTAACTTCTCATCTCCTGACAATCGTGCAGTAGTGATGAAAGGGCTTGACAGAGACAATGCTTCAGATGCTTACATCGACATAGATATCGATGGATTGAATGCTACCGAAGAATATTGTTGGCCTTATCCGGCCGAATGTGTTGACCCTGGTTTCACGAGAGGTCTGACAGGTGTGATCAATGAATCAGGTGAAAGATGGTATCTTGACCCGAGAGTTGCTGATACAGATGGTGACGGATTGCCAGATGGTTTTGAAGCACACATGTGCGAAAAGCTGGGTGGATTCGACCTTGAAGAGAAGCGTTTCGTGTGCGAATATTTCGACCCACTGAATGCAAGTGATGCCGATTTAGACCCTGATGACGATGGCTTTGATGTAAATCGAGACGGCTTCCTAACCGTCAATGAATTGCTGACTTCTCCAGAGGAATATCAGTTTGGTTCTCCTACAAATTGGACAAATGAGTTGGATGGCCTAAGATGCTATGCTCCAAATCCTGAATCCTCTATCTTGAATGAATGGCCCTTCATCACTGAAAATGCTAACTTCACAGTTTTCCAAAATATTCTCGAAGCATGTGCTCGTAATGGTACTGAAAACATAATCGACGAATACATCTGGTTGGGAACCAATCCTGTCGAAGAAGACAGCGACCGTTTCAACTATGACGGAGTAAAGCATCGACGTCTCTTCCCATCAAGCGGTGATGGAATCACAGACGGTTGGGAGATTCATTTCGGTCTCGACCCACTGAACCGTTCCAACGCCCTTATCGATTTGGATAATGATGGATGGGATGCTAATCGTGACGGCATAATTAGTGTTGATGCGGCCCGCTCTGAAGAGGCATTAGCTGT
>PBXT01000012.1 GCA_002727695.1 Methanobacteriota archaeon
TAGTTTCAGTCATTCGACGGATGCCGCCTGGAGAGTCAGCGCTGAACGTCATTGAGGGTTATCGCACAACTACCATTCTTCAACCTTTCATTGGTTGGAGGGCCCTACGGGCCCATTGTGACACCTTCAGTTGATTGCGGTATATTGCTCATCAGGCATGTCTTGAGCCAATGCCATTGCACCAGTTGCAACCTTCTCAATAGGGTCATCAACACAAGTTACTGTGACATCTCCGATATCTGCGATATCGTTTGCAATTGCATCTGCAATTCCATCGATTAGAGAACCTCCACCTGATAGGATGATGTTGTTTCTAAGGATTGGTTGATATTCTGGGTCAGCGGTTGCAACAATCGACTTAATCGCTGCACCAACCTTTCCAACAACCATTGAACATGCGGACTTGATCAGGTCACCAATATCGACAACTTGCTTCTTACCTTCAACAGACAATTCAACCATTTGCTCACGGTCATCACCGTTAACGTAGGAGAATTCTTCCTTCCACTTGCGAACCATATCCTTCGTAACTTGAGCACCAGTGTACTTCTTTTGAACTAGTTCCATAAGTTGCAAATCGATCCAATCTCCAGCTTCCTGGATAGTCAATTGATCTTCTTCAGTTGGGAAGATTCCGTAAAGGCGTGCAATATCTGTGGTACCTGCTCCGATATCGACGCAGATTGAACCAGAAATTTCTCCAATTCCATAAGCTGTAGCGAATGGCTCGGTAACTACCATAATTGCGTTAACTTGGCCACGCAGGGTAGCGACCAGATTACTCTTGTCGGTGAAAGAAACGTGTGAAGGAGAGCAAATTACTCCGAAAACCTCGTCGTAATCTTCAGGACCAACGGTCTCGATTAGGTGAGTTACGAAAGCCTTAGCAGCAGCAAGGTTTGCCTCATCATCTTGAGCAACACCAGCAGCCATAGGGCGGTATAGGTTACAAGCTAGTTTGTTCTTTAGAGCATCGTTACCAAATAGAACATCTCGGCCTAGGAAATTCCTAGCAACCGGATCCTTTGGTCTTCCTACAACAGTCTCAATAGTTTCTAATGAACCTGCACTACTTGCAATAGTTGATTGGTATGTTCCCAAATCAATTCCAACATAGAGTCTTTCTCCCATTTTGTCTCACCTTTGTCCTTCGGACATCACGCCCACGGTGTTACTAGTCTTAATGTTCACTCGCGAGATTTAGACTCATTCTTCCTCTCTAAAGGGAGGAGGGACACCATCCAAAACGTGTTTTTCGAACCCTCTAAACATCATACCAGCAGCCACAATAACCCCAAAAATAACACCAACTACACCCCAAATCAAAGCACGATTTTGCTTTACAGCATCCTCTTGCTCGACAATGGGTACATCTTCATCAAAATCAACCAAATGTGAGACCCAATATATTGAGAAATTATTCCCCAAATACACTGACATTGCTGGCTTTGTCCAAATAGAATCATTATCATCTACAACAATTATTTCAAAACGCCAATCTTCTCTGTTTACTAGCCTAGGAATTAGATCTCTTGAAATATCAATTTCACATAAAATCTCTGACTCAACATCCATAACCATACCACAATCACTCAGATCGACCGAATAGTTAGAATTGTTCAAACGAATAGCTAGCACATAACTATCATTTTCTCTATCAAAGACATTCATCTTAATTGAAAAATTATCAGTATAATTGTCTCCTTCGATTGGAGCCTCTATTATCACAATTTCCGGCGGCATATTCTGTGTAAAATTTTGCAGCCCCGTTGCAACTAAACCAAATCCAACTTTGGTCCCTTCGAGCCCTAAGTAACCATCATTCATACCATCATAGATGTCATTTGCAACAACTTCTACACTAACCCATTCAACACCTTCTAATTGTGTTGAAGGTATTCTAATCATCACTGTGGTTTCGTTACTGGAATTCATTTGTAATGGGTTTGTGAACGATTGATAATACAATTGGCTATATCCCGAATTAGTCATTTCATCGTCTATTGCAAATCTTCCATCGGACGTTTTTAGAATTAATCTCAAATCATCAATCGGATATCCTCCGGGCCTAGCATTGTAAGACATAACAACCTCTACATCTTCTCCTGAAACAGGTTGATACAATTGAGCCCAACTCTCATTTTCTGCTAAGAACGGACCGGCAGCTCCAGTACCATTCCATGGGTTTGATTTGAATGATTCTAGTGTACCACCGCGCGATTCAATTAATGAAACCCAATCGTCTGTTTTGTAAGAATCATGGACTATGAAATCATTTTCAAAACTCTCTAAAGAAGGCCTGCCAAATCCTTGCATAGGATCAGGGTCCCCCCCAACCAGACCTTCACCAGATGCTGCCAACATCGCTCGCAACAAAGGCGCCGATGGAGTGTAATTGTATTCGTTTTGGACCAATTCTTGCAATAATGCAGTAAACGATGCCGCCATCGGTGTTGCCATCGATGTACCAGTCATTGCGTAAGAATCGTTATTCATTCCCATTCTAGTTCCATCAGCTTTAGCAGAAACTATACTCATCCCCGGGGTGGCTATGAATACACCGCGCCGATCATTTACATCTGGGCCGTGCGAATTTCCAGACCACAAACTTCCATTTTCGTTAGAATCACTGGCTACAACAGCAACAGCGTTGTAGGCATTAGATGGTTCCAACATTGTGTTACCTGTATTTCCAGGTGCTACAAATACAAGAGACCAAGGATTCTCTACAGTCCATTCATCTATCATACTACTTCTTTCNGTATAATTTACAGTATTATCTCCCCACGACCAAGAATTGATTATTGCACCATGTCGAGAGGATTCGGCTAACAAAGACGTAACATCATTTGGAACTGACCAGCCACTAGAATCTACGATATCCTGAACCACTAATTTAGCCCCCGACGATAGTGAGCGCATACTATTGTCTCCTTCTAATTGGTCACAAGCCAAAATTCCCGCAATATGCGTCCCATGTCTGAATTGTTGGTGCCCTTGAGTATCCCAATCATCTATCGTATCGTTAAGATGGACAATTTTCCTGTGATCTGGACCTGGTGTGCCAACCTCGCTGGTTGAGTTTCGAAAACAAGAGTGGTCCAAATCTATACCAGTGTCTGCTACAGTGATTACAACTCCACTTCCATCGAGGGCCCATAGTGCAGATTCCTCGTCAACATCCATGATATTATTTGAAGCAAAAACGGGCGATACAGAGCAAATTGCCAATGACAATACAAGTACCACTACAGCCCGCACAAAACCCCTGAAATCTTCCTTACGATTGAAGATTTAGACTCATAGTGCCGCGCCAGCGCGTTTAAGACACATTCATAGGTCGGCGAAAGCATGCAAGCCTTCCGCGTATCCGGCACAGCCCCATATGGTAGCCAGAGACAGAAGTTCAGTATGGACATCGTAGCTAGTTCTTCAGACGATGCAGAACATCGCTGCTACTCCATCATTGGTTCTCGCCATAAAGCGAACAGAAGAGCAATTAAAATCGAGTCAGTTTCTGAAATCGACCCAAGAACCTCTTCCGAACCTATGGTTCTCAATGCGTTTAGAGACCAAATTGCTGCAGCAGGCGGACCAATTGCTCCTGTCGCCGAAGAAGAGTGACCCATCGTCGGGTTCTTCATAGAGGGGCTTCTCCCAATGGTTGAGCGTCATGGTTGATTCCAGCGAACTTCAGAGAATGGCTCGTCTTGTCGATATGAATCGACA
This sequence comes from Methanobacteriota archaeon, assembly GCA_002727695.1. The sequence continues at coordinate 3,730 of PBXT01000012.1, forward strand.
ACGCCTAGAAGAGATCAATCAACAGATTGAGAGAATTGAAGCAGTTCAACTAGAGCACGACGATACCAGAAGAGCACTCAAATCACTTTCCGAGGGCTCGAATGGACATATCCCATTAGGCGCCGGAGTAATGGTACCAATTCCAAAAAGCTCTACAACTATTGTGGACTTGGGCAGTGGCGTTTTTGGAGAAAGAAGTCCCGAAAACGCTGAACAACTAGTCAGTAAGAGGCTTGACGATCTGACTGAATTAAAATCTCAATTCGAAGCCGAAGCAGAAATGCTTACTCATAGAATTGAAGAATTGGCTACTGCTTTTGAGACAGCCGCTCAACAGATGACACAATCACAAGAAGTTGAGGAAACCCCTGTTGAAAATCCCGAAGAGAAAACCAAACGTCGACGAAGAAGAGGGGTTGGTGGAGAATTGACATTAGATGATTAGGTGATGTGTTATGGGATTGTTCGATAAATTTCGCAAAAAGGTTCGAGAAGCAGCTTCAGAAGTTGACTCGGATTCACTTTCTGCCGAAGAAGGAAGCGACGAAGCCCTTGAAGCCCTTTCACATCAAGATAAACTATCTCAAAACAACCCACAATCGAAAGAAATTCTAGCAAGTAGGACGCACGTGCCAGCATACAAAAATCAACCAGATTTTGGAAAAGAGGATGACGACTGGGAAGATTTCGATGAAGAAGAGGAATTACAACTACCTTCTACTAAAGACGACGAATGGGATGATTGGGATGACGAGGAAGAATATACTCTCCCAACCAAATTAACTCGTAAAGAAAAGAAACTTCTAGCTAAAGAAGCAAAAAAAGAGGCTTCAAGAAAGAAAGCCAAAGAAAAGGAAATGAAAAAGCGCGGCGCTAAAGCCGTAAAAAGATTGGCCGGATCAAATGTAGACTTACACATGATGAGAACTACAACCGGGCGCCAACTCGTGGAGGTAAAGTCTGCACCCACTGGTGGAATCGGCGCGGTTGAAGAAGGCGGAATTACAATCGATCTTGGTGGCGGAGTTGTAGAATCTGGCGGTCGTGTGATCAAAGATAGTGAAGCACTCAGCAATCTAATGGAGGAATTAGAATGGATTATGTTAGAATCAGATATTTCATCAGATGCAGTTTCTGCTGTCATGGGGGCGCTAGAAAGAAACCTAATCGGACAAAGATTACGTAAAGGTGCAGATTTATCTAAAGTTCTTGAAGCTAGTTTGAAGAGAGCATTGAGAGGCATTTTGAATGCTGGTTATTGGGACTTTTACGCATCAATTCAGAGTTTTATCGAAAAAGAGGATACCCCAGTTGTGATAATGTTTGTAGGAGTAAATGGCACTGGAAAAACAACTACTGTGGCAAAAGTGGCTCACAATTTACAGCAACGCGGGCTGTCCGTTATTGCTGCAGCAGGAGACACGTTCAGAGCGGGTGCGATTGAACAATTGGAAACCCATTGTGAACGCCTCAATATCAGATGCGTCTCATCTCAGAGAGGAGGAGATTCTGCCGCAATCGCTAGAGATGCAGTAGATTCTGCCAGGGCCAAAGGAATCGATGTTGTCCTAGTTGATACAGCAGGCCGAATGCAAAATAAATCCAATCTAATGGCCGAATTAGAAAAGGTTAGGCGCGTTGCAAATCCACACCTGACGCTATTCGTTGGCGATGCTCTTGCAGGAAATGATGCAGTAGACCAAGCAAGGAATTTCCAGCAGATGTTGAAATTCGACGGCGCAGTTCTGACCAAATTAGATACTGATGCTAAAGGCGGCGCCGGTCTTTCAATCGCCCATGCAACCGGACAACCTATTGTTTTGTGCGGAGTTGGACAAGAATACGATGATTTGATGCAATTCGATCCGGATTGGCTTTTGGAACAATTGTTCGAGTGAGGGAAGAAAATGTCACAGGAATTTTTCGACGATGAGAATAGTGCCCACCTTTTCCAGTTAGTTCACATGTTGCAGAGAAGCGCAATGATGCACATGGGACTAATCCAAGATAGCGAAGGCAGAGTTCACTATAATCTGGGAGAAACTAAAGCCGCAATAGACACACTATCGATGTTAAAAACAAAAATGGACGGCAATCTTACTTCAAAAGAATCCACAATGCTCAACGGCATAATTTCTGAATTACAACTTCAATTCGTTAAGGCCCCTGCAAGACAAAGAGCCTTAGAAGACCAAGTAGCAGAGTCAGAAGCAGTTCGTGAAACATTCACAAATCCACAAGACGCACCATCGGAAATCATCGCAGATGAAGAAGAATGACTTGTTTGGACTTATTTGAGCGGTTGATTCATTTGTGTGAAGTCTATCACATACATGTTAGCCATGGTTCGTGTCACCGATGTTGAAGACGAAGAAGCACCGACGGTACTTCTTGTNGACAACAACCAAATGTCATTACACAGACTAACCAATATTTTCCGTCAGAGAGAATTCAATNTCGTAACTTGTGATGATGGAGACAAAGCTGTGGATGAATATATCCGCATTGACCCGGAACTTGTCGTTCTGGCCCTCGACATACCTTCAATGGACGGACATCTTGCCGCATTAGAGATGCGAGAGCATGGTAAAGATTGCAGAATACTATTTTCGGCACCAAAGCGCCAAGCACAACTTGCCCACGACGCAACACACTCAGCTGGAGCCATTGGATGGGTGGAGAAACCAATTACGGCATCTTCGATAGATTCGATATGGAGCCTAGTACTGGGTCCTATTCCCGAAGCTCCAGGTTTGCAAGATTTAGATACAATTCACCCGGTTGAGGAAATGATACAAGTCGAAAAAGACGAGGGACCAATGCCACTTCCTTTACCAGAAATTGCAAATCTTCCAATAAACCCTCTCCCCATCGAAGAAAGAGAGCCACAGAAGAAAAAATCAAGCAAAGCAAAACGCCTACTAATAGTCTTAGTAATGTTCATTGGAATGGGGGCTGCTGGTTGGTATGCGTGGTCGAATGGACTGATCTGACCTCTTGATTCATCGCNACCGGCACCAATGCAACTCTCCCATCAGGCAATGTCTGCCTTACATATCCAGACATGTCAATATTCATAGGTTGGAAAGCAACTTTTTCTACCCTACTTCCCGCAGGAGCACGTATGACTTCGGTTACTTTGTAACTTGTTGAATCTAGTAATTCTAAATCACCATTAGCTAATCTGGCATCTAAAAGGCGGTTATTGTTCCAGACATACCAAACTAGCCATCCAATTCCAACCATCATTGGAATACCAATAACTAATGCAACAATCGAACTCATGACTCTCTCTCAATAAGCGCATTCCATGATGCTGAAGCATATTTTATTGCAGANTCTCTGGGATTTTCTGCTCGATGTATTCCACTCCCGACTATGATACAGTCTGAACCTGCAAGGACGGCTTCTCTAGGGTCTCCATACCTCTGCCCCATCTCTCCATCTCCAGTTGAGAGGTTCACACCAGGCGTCCAAATCATTTTTTCATAACCCACTTTCTTGCGTAATTCACTCAATTCTTCAGGCCTAGAACCATTGCCNATGAATCCGAACACACCAGGGTGTTCACGACCCTTGCTTACCACTTGGTCAGTATAATCGGGATTCAATAAATTTCCACGGCTCGACATTTGCGCCAATAACAGAACACCACCACTTCGACCTACATCTTGCCACCCTGCTTGNAAACCATCTACTACATCTGGCCCACTAATCAGGTGAGAGGTAACCAAGTCTGCCCAGGAGCGGATATCGTATATTCCCGCCATTTGCGACCTGCTTATTTTTCCAATATCGGCAAATTTCCTATCCTCAAAGATGAGCAAATCCGCCTCTTCAGCGGCTTTACAAAATTCAGACCATGCTTCAGNACTCCAATCATCGACTAAGTCTACATGAGTTTTCAACGCAGCAATATAGGGGCCAACCGCACTGATCAAATCAAACAATCCAGACATTGTATTTCGGTCTGCTGCTAAACAAACTAGAGATTGCTTTCGAGCTGCAACCTCCATATATTTACGAGCAATATCTGAAGCCGAATTGGACCAACGCTCACCCCATACTTCACTCGCCATTACACTGGGCATTGCGAGGTTGTGTGTCAATCTTGCGCCTTTACAGAGTTCACAGAATCAATCAGCGTAGTCTTTACGTCATAGTTTGGCAATTCTAATGATTCAAAAGAATCACCAACATCGTAACCGACATGAGTTCCTAGCGTTTTCTTTAGTTGGTTTACTGAGAGTTTAGGATGGAACATAGCAAGAATGTATGCTAAGAATCTTGGCAATTTACGCGTAGCATATTTCCCTTCCAGTGACGAATTCAATATTTTACCAATCTCATTCATCCATAACCCTTCTTTGTGAATAATGTGCCTGTGGCCATTTTCTCCTTTTTCTAGAGCGTTAACATGAGCTATTGCAACATCTCTAACATCTACAAAATTGATGTGAACATCTAGGACGAAAGGCGGCCCCTTCACGAAGTGCTTCAGGTATGACATTGACCCCTCAAGGTGCCTTTTATGCAGAATTGGGCCGAACACAATTGATGGGTGAATGGTTACCAATCTAACCTCTTTGTCAGATGCCCATTCCCGTATTAGTTTCTCGGCTTCTGCTTTTGCGAAACCGTAGGCATTAGAGGTTTCTGAAGCATCGTTACACCAATCTGTGTTGGTGAAAACACGCCCATTTTCAAATTTGGTTGAACGTATTGCAGCAACCGANGATGTGTGAATAATTCTCTTTACANCACCCATCACACTGCATAGATTCTTAACTCCAATAACTGAGGGGTCAACAACGTCTCTTTTGACATCTTTTGCCCCAACATATAGTGCCGCAGCACAATGAATAACATCTTCACANCCCTCTACCGCATTCTTTAGCGAATCCNCATCAAATAGGTCGGCTTTAACAATCTCTAATTTGTCGCTATTCGGGAAAATACTCGCNAGTTTGGTGTCGCGCANCATTGCCCTANCNGAATAACCTCTAGCCAACAATTNACAAACNACATGAGCGCCTATGAATCCACTCGCTCCGGTAACCAACACTGGCATGAACCTCGCATACACAACAGGGTCATCTTCTTGCCGCATGGGTGCTACGCACCCAATGATGCGAATCGCCATCTTNCTGTGCGCNTTGGTCCTAATCGGNCCANTNNCNGGCTGTTTTGGTGATGAAGANATAATCGAAAANCANGNNATNGAACCATATTATCCNGATATTNNAGANNGNCAATATCTCGACTGGGANTGGNATGGANCNTATGCAATGGTTCTCGAACAAGGACCNTACTCCGCCCTCGATGTCCAAGAAGCAATGATCGAGGTAGATACATCAGATATATGGGAAACAGGCCCACCGACATCTAATGTACACCTATCATATTGGTTACCTTCAAACACATTGGATGGGGAAAAAGTCCCTGTAATTGCAATCATTAGCCCATACTATTCCTATGGGCAGCCTGGTTCTGAATCCGGAGCAACGAATGTTGTTGCTGCAGGACGAGGAGAATTCATTTTCGACAATTTCGTCCCTCACGGGTATGCTCTAGCACAGGTTTCAGTATTTGGAACAGAGGAATCCAGCGGCTGTTTTGACTATCGTGGAGCAGGCGAAGGACTGGGTATTCACCACGCCGTAGAATGGCTAGGTCAACAAAACTGGTCGAATGGAAATGTAGGGCTGTATGGTAAATCATACGAAGGGGCAACGCAATGGGAAGCAGCCGCTCTTGCTAGCGAGCACCTGAAAACCATTGTTCCAATTTCAGGGACCACAGCACTTCACCCCTTGCTATACAAAAATGGTAGTGCAGAGGCTAGAAGCCAGGTCATGCACATGAATTATTTCGGCAGTACTGTAGATTACAACGGTGACGATTTAGACAACATATGCCCCGACATAGTCGAGGGAATTTTTGCAGGACCGGTGACCTATGGCATGGGGGAATTAGACCCTTATATGGAGAATTACTACAATGAAAGAAGCCACATTGACAAAGCGTTTCAAAATTGGAATGGGTCAATTTATTGGATTCAAGGAATGCAGGATTGGAATGTAGATCCTCACCAAGTATTCGGGGGACCAATCGGCGTTAATTGGTATCTTGATTATTCAGCAGCAGGCTACGATGTTCGAGGGATGTTAGGGCAATGGGAGCACAATTACCCCGACCAGTGGACAAAGCACAACAACCAGGAATCAGGTTACGGAGCCGAAGCAATTCACAACATGACTCGTTGGGACTGGGGGCAAGATTTGTTTGAATGGTTTGAGTATTATCTCAAAGGAGTAGGGCCAAAACCGGATAATCATGCACAGATCCAGAGAAACGACGGACAATGGAGAATCGAAGAGTTGTGGCCGCCTCAAGATGCAACTTGGGAATCGATCGACATAGCTTCATGCGATCAGCAAGGAAGTAGTGTGGGTGGTGTTTCAGTAATCGGCGGAGGGACTCAATCAGTAACAATTACGTGTGGAGGATTCGAACAAGATATGCATATTGCAGGCCTACCAACATTACATTTGGATGTGACAGCATCATTTGATGGCGGCCAGATATTCGCGGAATTACAGGATGCTGAAACAGGTCTAAGACTAGGCCATGCAACAATGGATATACGATACCACGCAGGTGGCTACGACCCACAAACGGTCTTCCCCGGACAAAATCTTGTAATGCTAATGGAATTCCAAGGAATGGATGTTATATTGCCTGCAGGCCACGGAATAAAACTCGTACTTACTGAAACTGGTGAGGACTATCTTGCTCCTGCTTGTGGCAATTCGTGCCCAGTCTCTGTCAATGGCGGGACTTTTGCTTTCCCACAAATCGAGCGCGATGGTAGCACAGTTTTCGTCACTCCGCAGAGCGAAGAAGCAGCTAACAACTGAAAATACAACCAGTTGTTCAAATTTTCAATCACGCGCGATTGGCGCGTGCATTTGAACACCCAAACGCGTCAAATCAACACCTTATATTATTCAAACACTCAATAAACCTAGTAAAGAATAGCAAAATATCACAAGAAAACAACCAAAAAATGAGCGATTGTATAATATACCGTACTCATAACGGGCGCTTTGATACCCATGTGGGCAAAACTAGAGTACATTTGGCTTGATGGAAAAGAGCCAACACAGAGCATGAGAAGTAAGACAATGGTAAGGAGAGATTTCGGCGGCACCCTCGAAGAGTGTCCTTTATGGAATTTCGACGGCTCCTCAACAAATCAGGCTGACGGCAGCTCATCTGACTGTGTGTTAAAGCCAGTCGCAATTTACCCAGACCCAGACCGAAACTCAGGATACCTGGTAATGTGTGAAGTAATGAATGCAGACGGAACACCGCACGCAACTAATGGACGCGCAACAATCGAAGAAGACGATGACGACTTTTGGTTTGGATTCGAGCAGGAATACTTCCTATGGGATCCTGAAACAAACCTACCTTTCGGATTCCCTCGTGACCAAACTCCTCAAGGACAGTTCTACTGCTCTGTAGGCGCGAAGAACGCATACGGCAGAGATTGCATCGAAGACCACCTAGACCAGTGTCTAGAGGCAGGACTGAACGTTGAAGGAATCAACGCTGAGGTAGCTTGTGGCCAGTGGGAGTACCAAATCTTCGCAAAGGGCGCAAAGGATGCAGGCGACCAAATCTGGGTTTCCCGCTATTTAGCTGAGCGCAACGCAGAGAAATACGGGCTGCACATCGAATGGCATCCTAAGCCACTTGGAGCAACCGACTGGAACGGTAGTGGAATGCACGCTAACTTCTCTGACACCAGGATGAGAGAAGAAGGCGGAGAAGAGCTGATGACAAAGATCTGTGAAGCGTTCGGAAAGAACATTGAGAAGCATATTTCAGTTTATGGCGCACACAACGAACAGCGATTGACTGGACTTCACGAAACACAATCCATCCACGAGTTCTCATACGGAGTATCGGATCGTGGAGCATCAATTAGAATCCCTGTTACAACCAAGGAAGATGGTTGGATTGGTAGATTGGAAGACCGCAGACCAGCATCTAATGGAGACCCATACAAGATTGCTGCTGCAATTATTACCACTACCAAGTCAGCCTACTGATTTGATTCGGCCCTTCGAAGGCGTACAACGCCTAAGATTACAGCAAATATGACGCTTAGCGTCATTATGTTTGCAATAATCATCGATACAGACTTGATCAGAATGCCGTATAGTAACCAAAGTCCTAGGGCTATTGTTACCACACTGAAAGTTGCAAGAGAGATACCCTCGTGACGTTTGTTAATCCAGACCTCGCGTATCTGAGGGATCCATGCAATAATGCCGAGAACGCCAGCAAACAGTCCAATTGCTTCAATCCACATCTCGGCCATATTCGTGGGCTGGTTGCCATTTGCGTTTGAAACTTTCAATTTACGAGTTTTTGGAAACTGTTTTGCTCCGTTTAGTTATGCAGAGGGTATGGCCAGTAACAGTGCACTCGAGAAATTGAAGAACGTGATGAATGACGCAGGGAAGTCTGTAGAGGAGCTATTTGCAGAAATGGATGCCGATGGCGATGGGACGATTAACGGCCCAGAATTTTACAAAGGAGTCAAAAAATTAGTTGGAGAAGCGTTAACCCCGGACCAGATTTCAATGATTATTGCAGCGTTTGACACCAACGGAGACAACCGAATAGACGCAATGGAATTGCGAAATGCATTATCTTGAACTCGAAGTGCATAAAAATATATTCGCAAAAATAGCTACGCAGCACCTCGAATTGCATTTAACCCCACTCTGCCCGTGGGTTGCTAAATTCAATTTTTGAAATATGGGCGAATGGAATAATTCGAGCCTCATCCTCACCAACAACTGCTACTAAGGGTCCAGATTGGTCTGTTACAATTTCTCCTGTAGTCAGAGAACTCCTGGGCCCGGTAATCAAGCCCAGAAATCCTGTGTGTTTAATCGAACAATCTCTCCTCTCATACGGGTATTCTAGAATATCTCCATGTAATGTTCTACCGCCATTCAAGTGAATCGTATCCCAGGTTCCGAATCCTAGCAGCGTTTCTTTTAACAATTCATCTGGGGCACTCTTATTCATCTTTTCAACCATGTTGATGAATCCCATTTCATCGTAAGCTTCTGCAGGAACTTCGTCGGGCAGTGGATCCCATTCTAGGTTTTTGTTTGAGAATACTAAGACAACTTTGCTTGGAGGCGAAGAAGAATCTGTTCTAGATTCATGCAAGTCGCATAAGAGGTCACCCTTTCTGCATGTCCAAGCCACAATATCCTTGTGCATTAGCGTTCCACCATTCTTTCTTCGCTGGAAAAACCGACCCTCACTCGTTATTGTAAATGAGCCCGACCAGTGCTTCTGTTCAACGAATAGGATCTCATCCTTCGTTGCAATCACCATGTCGATTTCTCTTCTACCTCCTTCTTCCGGGTCTGGGATTCTAATTCCTTCAAGTACGAGCGCATCGCCTGCAACAGCCCGAGTCAATTTCATCAGT
>PBXT01000013.1 GCA_002727695.1 Methanobacteriota archaeon
AGAGAAATAATGTCGTCCATTCCTTCGACGATAGTACGCCCTTTACATGATAGTGGAACTCCCGCTGGACCTAACTTTACTGGCATAACCCACTCCCCGCAGAACAGGCCGAAGGGCTGTCCTATGTTAACCCCTTTCCGTCAGAAGTGGAAAAATAGGGTGATTTTGTATGGATTGGGTTCATTTGTGTGAACCCGGCCGCCCCAAACATGGAGCCACATGTCGAGGCGGCAGTTGCGGCCTTCCGCAAAGGAGAACCTGTCTGCTTGTTCGATGCAGAGAATCGCGAGGGTGAAACCGATTTACTATTCCCTGGACAGTTCGCTGAAGCAGCCACAATGAGACAACTGAGGTTCGATTGTGGCGGTCTACTATTCCTTGCGATTGGGCATGAAGTAGGGGAGAAATTTGCTCTCCCGTATTTGCAAGATTTGCATATGGATGAGAGGTTGATGTCCGACCACCCCGTATTGAGAGAACTTCAAACCGACGATTTGCAGTATGATACACGCTCTGCTTTCACATTGTCTTTGAATCACCGTGACACATTCACTGGGATAACTGACAGAGACCGAGCACTCACAACTAGAAGATTTGCGGAACTGTATTCTGAATTGAAAGATGCTGACAATGCGCTAGAAATGCTAGGAAACGAATTCAGAACACCAGGTCACATTCCAGTCTGCCGAGAGGCAGAAGGCGGGCTCACTAGAAGACAGGGGCATACAGAACTTGCAGTAGGCTTAGCTAGACTTTCGGGAATGATCCCTGTGGTAATTGGTGCCGAGATGTTACAACCAGATGGCGACTTTGCATTACCTGTTGATGATGCTAGAAAGTGGGCAGAAGACAGAAAGATTCCATTCCTGACTGGAGAGGAACTGATTAAAGCCCTAGGCCTCTAAGATATCATGCCCAAAGGGGACTGTGAAAGATGACCAGAGTTATGGCAGTAGGGGTTTTTGACCTATTACATGCAGGTCATTTGCATTACATGGAACAAGCCAAATCTCTTGGAGATCACTTGGTAGTCGTAGTTGCTCACGATGACACTGTACGCAAGCGCAAACACGAGCCAGTCACAGGTCAAGACTTACGGCGCAGGATGGTTGAAGGCCTCAAGCCTGTGGATGAAGCAGTTATCGGAAATCCACCTGATGTTCCAATCTTTGATATCCTTCCTGCTGTGAAACCAGATATTATTGCCTTGGGTTATGACCAAGAACACGCAGAGGAGAGAATCCGAGCATCTCTTGAACAGAGAGGATTGGGCCACATCAAGGTAGTTAGAGTCGAAGGATTGTCAGATGATCTTGATGGTACAAGGAAAATTATTGCTAGGATTCTGGAACTTTCATCAAGCAAAAATCAGTGATTTGAGGAGATAAGATGTTCACGGGTATAGTCGCTGGAACTGGAGAAATATCCAGCATTTCTGGAGAAGATGTTATCCGCTTTGTAATTGATTTCTCCTCAGTTTCAACCGATGGCTTAGTGACAGGTGCATCGGTCTCAGTGGACGGAGTATGCCTTACCGTAGTAGAAATTAATTCACCCAAAATAGCGTTTGACGCAATACCTGAGACACTAGAAAAAACAACTCTAGGCTCCAAAAAAGTTGGAGATAGTGTAAATCTCGAGAGGGCTCTAAAAATGGGTGACGAACTAGGTGGACACCTTCTTTCTGGTCACATAATTGGAATGGGTAAAATCTCAGACCGAGTTGAAGGTGATGAGAATCTGGATTTGATGATTGAGTGTCCTGGAAAGATCATGAAATTTGTACAAGAAAAAGGATACATAGCGATTGATGGCATTTCCTTAACCATCGGAGAGGTCACCAATGAATCGTTTGCTCTCCACTTGATACCAGAAACAATTTCATTGACTACAATAGGTAGCAAGAATATCGGTGAATCGGTTAACATTGAAGTTGATTCGATGACACAAACAATAGTTACGACAGTTGAGAGGATTTTGGAGGCGAGGTCATGACAAATATTGCAATTGTGTGTGGTAGTTATCACAAGACAGAAATTGAGCGAATGCTAAATCTAGCCAGAGATCAAGCCGAGAAAGAAAATCTGACGATTGTCGAGGTAATTTGGGTGCCCGGTGCTATGGAAGTACCATTAGCGATTTCTCGTGTCATAAATAATCCAGAGATCCACGGCGCAGCATGCCTTGGAATTATTGAGAAAGGTAGCACTCAACATGGATTGGCTATGGGGCAAGCTGTACTCAGTTCCATAATTGATTTACAACTTGAATCTGGTAAACCGATTGGTTTGGGAATTATCGGCCCGGGAGCAGAACCTGAGCACATCGAGCCAAGATTGGAGCCACATGCTAGAGCGGCTATCTCCGCAATATCTTCCATGCTCTAGGCCTCAGAAGAACGTGGTTTTCTCTTCTGAGAATCACCCACCAGATACCTAGTAGTGCGAACAATTGTGGGAACCAAAACCACCACGTGCTCCATCTTACTCCATCGAACGCCAAGTCGCTGAATGGATGCAAAAATGGTGTGGGGAAGAATCGAAGGGTGTGCCCAGGAATGTCAATCAGTATATGGAAAAACCATGGCAGGACAAAAATCCATGCCATATATCCAGGTTTTTCATGTCCTCGTGATTTTAGGAAATAGTAAGCACAACCGTAAAGGAATGCTACGATGGTAAAAGAATGGGTCCATTGGTAAATCTCCCATGCGAATGGCATGTCAGAGGTTACTGTATTATCATCAACGCTAGTACGAGGTATCCCGTTTGACATCCTGTAAATCGATGCAGGAATAAACGCCAGTAAATCAGGTAGTACCCCCATCGGTCCACTAATCTTCCATGACACCTTTTTGCGGGTGAGGGCTATGCTCCAAAGCCAATGAGAAAAGATGTCCATATTGTCTGCGTATCTAAGTTAACTCATGAATGTTGAGAGAAAATGTTCAAGGAGGTTATCGCCTTGGGAAAAAGCATGAGCGACAATATTCGTAATGTGATAATCATTGGAAGTGGACCCGCAGGATATACTGCGGGGTTGTATACTTCTAGAGCGATGTTGGAGCCATTGATGTTTGCCGGATATATGTCAGGAGGGCAATTAATGCTAACAAGCGACATAGAAAATTTCCCAGGTTATCCTGAGGGGATAGGTGGACCAGAAATGATGATGCAATTGCGAGAACAGGCGGAAAGATTCGGCCTCGAAGTCCAAGACCGTAATGTGGAGAGAGTCGATTTATCCGAGCGTCCATTCAAGGTATACACAGAAGGAGAAGAGTTCCTTACTCACTCTATCATAGTATCAACCGGTGCTGAATCTATTTGGTTAGGTGCTGAAGGAGAAGAAGAACAGAAAGGGCGAGGAATTTCCACATGTGCTACCTGTGATGGGGCCTTCTTCAGGGATGAGGAAATCCTTGTTGTAGGTGGAGGAGATTCAGCTATGGAAGAAGCAACTTTCCTAACTCGTTTCGCTTCGAAAGTTACTCTTGTTCACCGCCGTGATGTATTCCGTGCATCTCAGGTTATGTACGACCGTGCAGCAAATCACGATAAGATCGAGATCCGAACCTTCAGACAAGTCAAGAAATGGCTTTCTGATGAATCAGGTCTTACTGGTGCGGTTCTAGAAGACCCACGCGATGGATCTACAGAGGAAATCGCTGTAACAGGCGCATTCATTGCAATTGGTCATACTCCAATAACTGGATTCCTTGAAGACCAATTAGAGACAGACGGAGAAGGATATTTGATCCACAAGGAGCATACAATGACCAGTGTACCCGGTGTATTCGCTGCTGGCGATGTTGTAGATACCAGATACAAGCAAGCAATCACAGCTGCAGGACTAGGATGTCAGGCTGCTATTGATTGCGAACGTTGGTTGGAAGAAAATCTACATTGAGGAATTTTGATGGTAGACTTGGAACGCCACTCCAGGCATATTTTGTTACCTCAAGTCGGCGCAGAAGGCCAAAACAAACTCTCCAAATCCAGAGTTCTATGTTTAGGAGCTGGTGGCTTAGGCAGCCCAGTAATTCAATACCTTGCAGCAGCAGGCATTGGTCATCTTACGATTGTAGATGATGATGTAGTTGAAATCTCAAACCTTCAGAGACAAGTTATCCATAGAACATCAGATGTTGGAGTTCCTAAAGCACAATCTGCCCAGAGATTTGTCAATGAACTTGACCCGAACATATCAGTCGATGCAATTGAAGTTAGAGTAGACCAAAATAATGCCAAAGAATTGTTTGAAGGGCATCATCTAATCGTTGATGGAACAGACAATATTCCTACAAGATATCTAATTGATGAAACCTGTAAAAATCTGGGTATTCCTTGGGTCTATGGTTCGGTTTATAGATTCGAAGGACAGGTTTCTGTTTTCAATTTCAATGGAGGCCCGACCTACCAAGATCTGTTTCCAGAAGCGCCTCCCGATGATTTACTACCATCTTGCTCTGAGGCAGGAGTTTTGGGTGTTTTACCAGGTCTGATTGGCAGTTTGCAAGCTAATGAAGTAATCAAAATCATTGTAGGAATAGGGCAACCATTGTCAGGCCAGTTATTGATTTATGATGCGCTTGAATCGACTCAAAAAATATTGAAATTTGGAAATTCGGTGAATGAACATGTTGAAGTGCCAAGTGCAACTCAGCCACAGGTAATGTTCCACGAAATCGACTCTGCTAATGCGATTGCGAAAATGAATCAGGGCTGGAGTCCTTATTTCATAGATGTCCGCTCAGAGCAAGAAAACAGTGATGCTAGGATTGCTAAAGCTGTTGATTTGTGCCCACATACAGAGATTCTGTCAGCGATTGGCAGAATACCCAAGGATGTTGATGTCCTATTTCACTGTCGTTCAGGTATGCGTTCTCAACTCGCAATAATGCAATTGATTGAAGCAGGTTATGATGGTGCAAAAATGTACAACCTCTCCGGCGGAATCATCGGTTGGGCTGAAGTCGATCCAGAAGGCATCATTCAAGGCTGATANCCACCGAAGGTGGGTCAACCTTCAAGGTGTTAATTGTCAGACAGTAGAACGTGCCGAAACTCATCGTAGCCGACGAGAATGAAGGTCGGCGTAATCTTCTAGCGAATACTTTGGAGCGAGCAGGCTATGAAGTAACTCGTGCAGGAACTCTNCGCCAAGCGGAAGGAACTGCTTTAGCGACAATGCCTGAAGTGGTTCTGATTGACGGTGAATGGAAGGTCAGTGATGCCATCGATGCATCACAGCGACTGATGACAGACCCCGAATTTGCATTCAAATGCAGAATTGTAATTCTCTCTCGAAACACATCCAGTGATTATCTGACCGCTGCCGCTAGGGCAGGAGTTAGCGAAGTCATCTCAAAACCGGTTGATATGAACAAGCTGCTAGCCCAATTGGAAAAACACTCCAAGAAACAGTTTGTGGCTCCGCCTGCAGAAGTAGCCAATGCTGCTGGAACCGGTGGCGGAGGAACATTCGATGTTTCGATGGTAATGAGCGACGGAAAGTGGGCGCTTCCTATGCTGAAAGGAATTGTTACTCCCGAAAAAATCAATGTTGATTTCATCAATGAAATCCTTGCACAATTAGGCGAAGAAGGGATTGAGGTCGAAGAAGGATTAGACCCATCTTTGATGTCTAACATGCTCAGAATTGCTCTNAACAGCATCGTTAGCGACATGGATCCGAATGAATCCAATCAAGCACCTGCGGGCTCATCATTACCAACAGTGAAGACAAGTGCGAAGTTGGGTTCTAAATCCGGAGGCAAAAAGGTTGGCGGCTCGTCCATGGAGGAAATACTCCAAAACCAAGCTGATGGAATCGCTAGTGACATTGAAGGTATCATGGACGATATTTTAGATGAAAAGCCGGATATGGTTGCCCTCATACCTGATAGAGAACAGGTTGTGATTGACCCAGCAGTTCTGAAATTCACAAAACTGGTTGCTGAAACCGCCCACGAATTGATGTGGGATATAGGACGTCCAGGGAATGTCAGCGACCTAACTCTGATGACAAGAATTGAAGATGTAACTGAAATGCTTGGTGATGTAATCTCGTCACTTCCTGAAGGAGATGAAGAGGAATGAATGATTCACAGAAACGTTGGGCGTTTTGGGCGCTAGCAGCAGCATTTCTGGTAGATTTCTTGGGATATGCATTCATAGTTCCGATTCTTCCTTCGTGGAAACAGGAATTCGCACTCTCAAATACAGAGGCCACCGCTTTGGTTTCTTTGTGGGCAGTTCCTTTGTTTATTTTGGGTCCAAAGACTGGTAGGATTACCGATAGACTAGGAGCAGGTAGAACGATTCTATTTTCNCTATTTAGTCTTACAATAGCATCTCTGTTGTATCTTGTAGCGATGGAGATTACCTTTGTAGACGGCTTCATAATTCTAGCAATTGCAAGGTTGATTCATGGTGCATCCGGTGCTGCAATCCTAACCGCAGGATTTGCCGCAGCTAGCGATATATGGCCAATGAAATTTGGAGAAATCTCTGGCAAATTAATCGCTATGGCAACTATAGGAGGTCTTCTTGGTCCAGTGATTGGAGGAGTAGCATACACTCTTGGCCCAGAATATGCATTCATTGGATTAGCNGTGATTACTGCCACAATAATCCCTTTGGTATATGTCACAACGAAAGAACTCGGCATGGGTGGGGAGCCAGCTCAAGGTTCTGTTCCTCTGAAGGTGTTTATTCAAAATCCGGTCCTATTCCGAATCGGATTACTCGTAACGATGACTACCCTAGCAACAGGTGCCCTAGAAGCAGGAGTGCCNTTGTTCTTGGAAGAAAATCTCGGTTTGAATGCAGCATGGATTGGCGCAGTATTGTTGGTAATGGTTGTCGCACAGGGAATGGGCGGATGGATTTGGGGCGCACTAGTTGACCGTAACGGACCAGTTCGCTACATGGTATTCGGTTGGTACATTGTGACTATTGCAATGCTTGCTGCTGGATATGTGGCTTATTCAATTAGTGACGCTGTTCTTGCAGCATATTGCATCATTGTGATTCTCGGAATTTTCCAGTTTGCGATTTCTGCAGCCCAGGTTCCTATGTTGCCGATGATTGATACTGCCACTTCGCAGGTGTACGGTAAAGGTGGAGCAGGATTGGCATTTGGCGCATTTGGAACAGCATGGGCTGCTGGAACTATTATTGGACCNATGGTTATTGGCCCTGTCTNCGATTATACAGGTTCATGGGGAATCACACTCGGGATCTTGGCTATTCCTATGCTCTGTGGACTGTTGATAACTCTCAGTAACCGTGAATTGCTAGCAGAATGCTATGATTCTGAAATGTCTAAACGTCACGAATTAGAACAATAGTCAATGGCATGGCTGATAAGAAGCATCCTGCTCGGAGCAATGGGATGAACCATGACTCAGGGACAGATGCCGCCGATTCGTGGTAAAAATTGGAGGCCTGATTCGCCACTNGATTTTGTCAATTCATTACCCGCAGATGCTGCAAAGAGCGAGTTGCTTCGATTTGCTGCAGAAAGGCATGATGGCCATTTACAATTAATCGCAGCAGTCTGGGATTTCGTCCACAGAGACGAGCAGTCATTTGATGGTGAACAGTGGCATGAATTCTCCAATCGATTCATAGACGCATTAGGACAGGGACTTTCCGGTCGAACCAAAGTTAAGGGCTTAACAGACGGCGAAATAATCCCAAGAAGAATCTCTGAAGAACATCTGGGACGAAGAGGTGACCGATTTCTGATTGACATCACTCTCTGTTTACGCAGATTAGCTCACTACATGTCAGTGAGCAATGAACTGCGTATGGAATGGCAAAGGATGATGACTAGGACTNGAAACCTTGACACTCACCTNAAGGAGATTTTCACTGTTGGAATGGATACNCCAGATGGAGGTAAATTTGGTGGCAAAGGTTTCCGTTCAACCTGGCAAGAAGCCTGTGTTGCAGTCGCTACAGCATTGGAGAGGAATACAGAAAATCCTCCCGGTTCACCTTACCATGGAGATTATGTCGCACCAATGATTCGTGATATTGGTCTCTGTATGGCGATGGGAGATACTCCTGCCGACCTGATGACTGCACAGATGGGCAAGGTCGATTCTGTAATGAACGGCGGGATCGAAGGAGCTGGTGGAAGAGATTTGCACGTGGGATGCTTCCATCGTGGTGTACTCCCACCTACGGCGCCACTGCCCATCGCTAGTGTAACGATGACTGGAATGGCATTGTCATCGTGGAAAAGGAACGAGCAACGCTTCCACGTGGCATGTATTGGTGAAGGCTCTTCTTCCTCAGGAGAATGGTGGGAGGCGCTGAATCTTGCTGCAACAAGAGGCTTGCCGATATCTTACATTCTACAAAATAATCAGATTGCTCTTGATACTCCTCCAGTAAATCAATCCAATGTTGAATTGTGGGCGGATAAAGCGGTTGCAATGGGCATGCCATCATGGACAATCGATGGCTCAGACCCTGCAGCTTGGCACTCATCAGTTGCTTGTGCTAGAGAATTCTCAATGTCAGGAGGAGGCCCGACTCTTATTCATGTAGAGACTATGCGTGGTTGCGGCCATGCACATCATCATGATGATTTGTATTTAGGAGCGCCTTCAGGAACACCTCCTGGCTATGTTGACCGTGACTTACTCTCTTACTGGGAAGCCAAAGACCCAATTCCAACTCACAGAGAGTTACTAATTTCCTTAGGTATTTCTGAAGATGAATTATCAGAAATGGAAACGGAAGAAAGCGATTTAGTCGATGCCGCTAGAGAGCATGTAGAATCTATGGATTGGGCAGACCCAAAGACCGTAACTAAGGGCGTCACTTCCTTACATGATGCAGATACTCACGAAGATCATCTAAGTCGTTTATCTGGTACTTCAATTCATGAAAAACATGAACCTGTACTTGAAGTAGGTGAATGCTTACTTAACTATGCTGAAACTGGAGGATGGACATACTCCAGAGCAATTCAGCAAGCGATGTGTGATATTGCTGAGCAATATGGAGAATCTACTATTTTCATGGGTGAAGATATGGAAGTCGCTGGAGCATTTGGAATGAACATCCCTCTCAAAGCAAACGGGCACCAAGATAAGTTGCTCGATATGCCTCTGTGTGAGGCGGTAATCATTCACTCCGCTACAGGTGCAGCACTATCCGGAATGAGACCGATGGCTGAGATTCAGTTTGGTGGTTTCGCTGCTTTGGCACACAATGCACTACTCAATAACGCCGCAATGCTGCGATGGAGATGGGGTGCGAATGTCCCGCTCACTGTTAGAGTCCCATTGGGTGCAAGGACCCGCAGCGGGCCATTCCATGCAAATATGATCGAATCATGGTATGCAAATGACCCAGGTTTGGTTGTTGTTGCTCCAGGCACTCCCCAAGATGCTTATGATTTACTCAGAGAGGCTGCAGAATTGGACGACCCTGTATTATTCCTGGAACATATCGGATTGTATGGTCTTCGAGGAGGACTAACAGGCTGGGGGCAGAATATCAATCAGAATGTGGACACTCAACCAGTCAAAGACGCTATTGAATCCGGAAATCGTCTGAAGATTGGTAAAGCAGGAGTAGTTAGAGGAGGCAGAGATGTTACTCTTGTAACATGGGGTGCAATGCTGCACATAGCCAAACAGGCAGCAGATATACTCTCAGAGGAAGATATTGAAGTTGAGATTATCGATGTAAGAACCTTGATTCCTTTTGATGCTGAAACATGTGTGTCAAGTGTCACACGAACAGGAAGACTGGTCGTTCTGCAGGAAGGCCAATGGTTTGGTGGAATTGGACATTCGATGCAATCTAGAATTATGGAAGAAGCATTCTATGCCTTGGAATCAGCACCTCTTGTAATCGGGGCCTTAGACACCCCAGTTCCGTTCGCACCGCCATTAGAGAACCATACTGTTCCTGGCTTAGAGCATGTTGTCAAAGCTCTTCGTCAAGTGGCTCAGGGATGAAGTTAGCTAACACGGCACCTATTACTGGTGCAACGATATATAGAATTAGATCACCTTCTCCATTCACAATATTTGGACCTAAAGTTCTAGCCGGATTCATACTTGCTCCGGTGAAACCTCCGCACAAGAACGACAAAACTCCGACCATCGAACCTACACCTAAAGCGAGGAAGAAAAGATTGACTTTTCTTCTAGCTAGAACATGAATAGAATACATCAGAAGTAATGTAATTGCGATTTCTATTCCCCATGCTTGGCTTGTTGAAACACTGGGTGTTGTATGCCCCGCCAAAACGATTAGTGCAGCAGCCCAACCGCCAAGACACTGAGCGATGATATAGCCAGGAAGGGCTTCTCTTTCCAGATTTCCGTTTGCTGCGAAAGCTATGGAAACGGCGGGGTTGATATGCGCTCCAGAGATAGGTTGGAAGATCATAATTGCAGTAAATACAGCAAATCCAAAGGTTATACTGACAGCCAATGAACTCCACCCAAGAGCGATTGAACCACAGCCCAGAAGAACCATCAGAAAAGTGCCGCTAAATTCAGCGACGTATCGGTTCCACATAGCGACTCTACTATTGAANAGATTGATGAGTTTTCTCTATATATTTCGCAACCATGAAAGGGGAGTTTTCCGTCACGCAATCATGGCGGAGCAGGTTGAGAAGCAAGGTATTGCTGCTTTGCTTCAATGGAACGCCCTGCTTATTTCCTTCGCCCTTTTTGTCACACTAGCAATTTTGGGTACAATAACCGCCAAGAATGATTGGACAAACATTGGTATCCTAATCGTCTTGATTATTATCGCTCTGGCACTTCTAATCACTTCAGCAGATTTCTTTGTTGAAGGAGCAAAAGGGCTTGCTAGAAGGGCAGGAATGGCAGAAGTAGTCATAGGTTTAACCATCGTAAGCATTGGTACATCTCTGCCAGAAATTTTGGTTACGGCAACCGCTTCGGCAACTTCTGGAAACGACCCAGCACTAATGGACTTAGCAGTAGGGAATATCTACGGTTCAGTCTTAGTTCAGATTACTCTGGTTTTGGGAATTGTAGTCGCATTCAAACCGTTGGAAATTAGGCCAGCGTGGTTGAGGAGAGATGGTTTGCTGATGTTGATGTCCGTAGTTTTGCTAACGGCTTTACTATGGGAAGGCGGTGGCCTTTCGAGAATCGAGGGAGGGATTCTCGTTCTGATTTACGGCCTTTACATCACTTGGCTGCTTAGTGACACTGCAAAGATTCGTGAGGATGAACAGCAAGTGGTTGATAATATCAAACGGGCTGATTTTACATGGACAGGAACAGCATACACCGTGATGGTGGTGGTTGGTTTGACTTTGGCCGTGTATTCCGCAAATCAACTAGTGAAATATGCTTGCGAGATTGCATACCAACTCAATGTTCCGCACGCCATTGTCGGTTCTACAATGTCAGGATTAGGCACCTCCTTACCTGAGTTAACTGTCGCTATGGTTGCTGTAAGAAAGAGCCAAGGTGTCGCTATTGGGACTCTTATCGGTTCCAATATTACCGACCCTTTACTTTCCATAGGGATTGCAGCATTGGTTTCTCCGATTTCGCTTACATCTGCTTCATACGACCTAACCATGTATCTGATTATTCCAGCGACGATAATCGGCGTCTCTATTTGTCTGGGGATGATGTGGACTGGATTCAAATTCAGTCGCTTAGAAGGAGGAATACTCATCACATTCTATCTCCTATTCATCTTGGCTCTTGAATTGCAAAGGCAAGGGTATCTGGTGATTTGATAACAGCACTGCTTATGCTGAATGGCCTTGTGGGCATAGCATGGTCGACTTCCAACTCGATGAAATGCAAGANATGTTGCGTGAACTCGCTCATGAATTTGCAGTTGATGAAATCCGCCCAAATGCAGAACATTGGGACCTTAATTCGGAGTACCCAAAGGATGCAATAAATGCTGCACATGAAATGGGAATTCTAAATTTGCACATTTCAGAAGAATACGGTGGACCCGGTTTAGGTATAATGGAAGAAGTGCTGGTGAATGAAGAGTTGGCATGGGGAGACCCTGGATTTGCAACAGCAGCATATGCAACAAGTCTAGCCTGTGCTCCAGTTATCACCGGAGCCACCCATGAACAGAAGGACAAGTATCTACGCATGGTTGCCGAAGAAGGAGCTTTAGCGTCCTATGCAGTTACAGAGCCTGGAGCAGGTTCGGATGTAGCAGCATGTCAAACATTGGCAATCAAAGACGGAGATGACTACGTCATTAACGGTTCCAAAATGTGGATTACAGGAGCTGGCAAGGCAGATTGGTTCTTCGTTTTAGCAAAGACAGACCCAGACGCAGGCTACAAAGGAATGTCTGGCTTTATTGTGGATGCAGACACTCCTGGACTATCTCTTGGAAAGAAAGAGAACAACATGGGGCAAAGGTGTTCTGATACTAGGTCAATTTCATTTGATGACATGAGAGTTCCTGCAGCAAATCTAGTCGGTGAATCAGAATCAGGTGGATGGATGAATGCAATGAAGGCATTCGACATGTCTCGCCCGAACATTGCTGCACACGCTACAGGCCTTGCTAGGGCTGCTTACGAGCACGCATTACAATACTCTAGCGAAAGACAAACATTCGGCAAGCCACTTCATCGCCATCAAGCAATTCAATTCATGCTTGCAGATATGAAAACTAAAATTGAGGCATCTAGGATGCTGACTTGGAAATCTGCTGCAGAAGGAGATGCAGGCGTCCGTAACACAGAATCTGCTGCACATGCTAAGAGATTCTCATCAGACATCGCAATGGAAGTAACCACTGATGCTGTACAAGTCTATGGTGGGTATGGTTATTCAGAAGAGTACCCAGTCGCTAGGCTGATGCGTGGTGCCAAGGTAATGCAAATCTATGAAGGAAGCAGCCAGGTACAAAGAATGATCATCGGTCGTGAAATCACCAAGGATTTGTGAGCATATGGCCAAAGGGGTACCCGCCATTGTTTTGGCAGCGGGAGCATCCTCTCGATTGGGCGAGCCAAAGGCCTTGGTAAAGTGGAGCGGAGAAACATTGGTCGCTCGTTCAGTACGAATGCTACAAGAAAGCGGCAGTTCGACAATCATAGTGGTAACTCGAGCAGAATTGCAAGTGGACATCATGTTGGAATGTAATGGAGCCACGGTTGTAGTAAATCCTAATCCAGAAGAGGGCAGAACAGGCTCCTTACAAGTCGGTTTGATTTCCTTAATCAGTGAATTAGGTAGAACTCCTCGCAGAGTCTTGGTTTGTCCTGTCGACAGATGTGGATGGAACATTGAGACCGTTTNTGAATTGCTAGAATGCAAGAAGAATACATCTCCAGTACCTAGCGGTCATCCATTATTGCTTTGCNATGTTGAGAAAGTATTGACATTAGCGAAGAGTGCATCTCTGAGAGATAGTCTAGATATTGAAAGAGTAAATGCACCCGGCGAACATATGAACATTGACACACCCGGCGATTTGGAGGCATTGCGATGACTGCACGTACTTTGCAATGGTCNCTTGGTCAACTTTCCTTGAACAGAAAAGTCGCCATAGCCACAGTTGTATCGACTGCTGGCTCTGTGCCTGGGAAAATGGGTGCAAGACTTGCGCTGACAGCATCTGAGATTGAGGGCACAGTGGGCGGAGCAGGATTGGAAATGAAGGTGATTTCTCGTCTAAAGGAACTGCTTCAAGAAGCAATTAAACCATGTGGAGAGGTGATAACATACGGCCTTAACAAAGGGGCCAAGGGCTATGAGGTACAACCTCTGGACAGCCTATGTGGCGGCCGGGTGACGGTCGCTTTGGAGGTTCTGATTCCTATGCCACACATTCTACTGATGGGAGGTGGGCATTGTGCAAAAGCGATTGCTGAGGCTTGTAAGCCGCTAGATTGGAGCTACTCAGTTCAAGATTCTAGAGCAGAATATGCTGAACTAGATGGCGCTACTGAAACCCACCACTCATGCCCTAAGGATTTCCTGATGGCAGAGAACAAGGATTCACTATCTCGATTTAGCGATATCCTACTTCTAGGTCACGATTGGAAGGAAGATGAAGAGCGCTTATTGGGACTATTATTCGCCGGATATGATGGGCGATTGGGTGTTATCGGATCCAAATCAAAGTGGAATGCCTTCACCAAGGTCGCACTTGAATCAGGTATTGAGCAAGAAACTCTTGACAGAGTAAATTGCCCCATAGGTCTTGATATTGGTGCAGAAAGCCCTGAAGAGATAGCCATTGCAGTTCTAGCTGAGATCTTGGCTTCTCACAAAGGAATCAATTTGTGAAAACATGCTCACGATAGTGGCGCAGTTCTTCTATTGATTCAATAATGTCATCTAGCGCTCTATGAGCCTCTTTTTTGTGATATCTTGGCAAATCTGGGTACCATCGATTTACTAATTCTTTGATTGTGGAAACATCCACAATTCTGTAGTGAAGCATGTCCAGTACCTCTGGCATTTCTTTCGCTAGGAATACTCTGTCATTGTGAACCGAGTTGCCGCATAGAGGTGCTGTTCCCAGTTCTATATTTTCACTCAAAAACTCACATGTCTGGCGGATTGCCTCTCCTAGGCTTACTCCTTCGTTGCGAACTCTATCGACTAGTCCGGATGCGGTATGATGAGTTGTATTCCACTCATCCATCCCTTCTAGTAGTTCTTCACTGACTTTTATTGCTAGGTTGGGGCCTTGTGCAATAATGTTCAAATCAGCATCTGTGATAATTGTAGCAATTTCGATAATCGATTCTACTTCGATATCTAGGCCAGTCATCTCCAAATCGATCCACACCATTTCTTTCGCCATAGCACTCCCATGCTGACGAAGTGTTTCATCATGGCGGATGAATCACAATGGAACGAAATCAATTTTCAAATTACCATTTGGTGATACTGATACCACAGGCTTGAATCCTTCGTGGGGCGTACTAGCAAGCGATTCTTGAATTGCTGACATAACTGATGGGTCCAACAGNAAATCGTATTCGAACATCTTCTGTTCAACAGCTTCTTCAACGATTTCAGCAGCCTTATTGATAATTGTGTCATCAATTTCCTCCTTTAACAAAGGCTGTAACTCTTCAACATCATCTTCATCTTCATCTTCATCTTCATCAATATCGATTATCTCGTCCAAGTCTTCTGCTTCATCAATTTCTTCAGAGTCGTCTTCCGTTTCTTCTTCTGAATGAACAGGTTCTGGAGTCGCTTCAATTTCTTCCTCTTCATCATCACCGCCGCCAAACTGGCCCATGATTGCATCCTTTGCCTGAGTGAAATCTTCAGTGAAAAGTGTGGAGACTTCTCCCATTCTAGAGAAGTAAGCAAATCCGAATCCAAGAGCAACCACTCCCATGAACATCCAAGTTACATTCGTGTAAAGTTCTGTTTCGAAAGTTAGGGAGAGCATGAATAGAGAGAATACTGTACCCATTGCACCGAATCCTCTTCTCCATGGAGTTTCTGTCTCATCTCTAAATCCTTGAACCGCAATTCCCGAAAGGAATGCTGCCCAAACAACCCACATGAATTGCTCAAGGTTCGTTTCTCCCAATGCCCAGGATATACCGCTCAAGAAGTAAACAATACCTAGTTGCCCTGATCTGTCAATCCATCCGTAATATTCGATCTCATCATCCCAATCAAANATCTTCCAATTCCATGCGAGGTCTGCTTTTGATGCGANGATTGTCAACAATATGCCGCATACCATTAGAACTGACCCTACAAAGGTGTCTTGTAGTGCGTCGGTTTGATCCATCCTCTCTAGGACGTTCCAAACTGCGAATGCGTGCAGCAGTGGAAGAATGAATAGTGAATACTTCTGTCCATTAGCGAATGCATCGTATGTTGCCCAGATGGCACCAATGATTGTACCGATTCCTTTGAGCGCAGTCCATGAGAATGTTAGACAGACGATAGTCCAAGTTCGTGTAATTGTGGTTAATCTGTCACGAGCAAGTTCAGTTCTCAAGTCGAATACGCTGACTATTGGCTGGCCATCGATTGAATACTCTACGCCTGCTACAGTTTCGTCTGCATACTTGTAAAGCCAACCCTTTGCACTGCATTGGTTGAGAACTAGCGTGAATAAACCGGTTCCAAGCAAACTGTTTGTAATGTAATCGATGTCATCGAAATGGNTGAAATTCGAATCATTCGTAAATCCAATCCAGAACGAGAAGAAAGTCAAGACTGGAGTCCATGGGATTAGGTCTAGCTTCCCGATTAACCAGGAGTATATTGTCAGTAGTATTGTCAAAGACAACAATATCCAACTTGCTTCAGGTAATACTCCAAAGACACCTATTGTCATCCAAATTGCAGGAATTGCTACNGGTGTTTCAAATTCTATCTCACCNTCATACTGCTTGTCTATAATCGCCTTGACTAGGACCACAAGATTGGTAATTGTCATCATTAGGAAGGCGAATCTGCTTAGATTGAGGAAAGTAACCTCAGTCGGGTCGTAAGCAGTTAGATTGATCACACCAAGGATTTCAGCAACAATCGCTCCATCGGTAACAAATCTGTCAGCCGAGATACCATCTCCAAACAACAAGAATGCAAATGGTGCGATGCAAAGTATGACTGCTAGTCTATGCTTTAGTGCTCTCAGGAATACAAGGATGTACATTGGAATGAATAGTAATCCGCCAGTTGTATCGAATAAACCTAGAATTAGTAATCCCATTAATGTTGTAATGTCGGCATTTCGNTTTAGGGACTCTTCATTCAATCCCTTTCTATCAAGCATTATGGAAATTCCAAGAGGTCCTGCCAATAACATCAAGTCAAACAAAATCATTGAATTTTCTAGCACACCAAAATCACTTCGTGCGTCATTCAGGCTCCAAGCCATTGGGGCAGCGACTGCAATCATTGTCAATGTTGCAATCATTCTGCCAGAGGAAGAAGCTTGTTCTTCTCTAATTACTTCTGCAATGATAATGCCTATTGGTACAAGCATCAACAATGTCCAAGTGATATTTTGTGCCAGGTCATTGAGCCCTACTGAGGTTAGTGCAACAGTGAACAGAACCATCGGTCCAATTAGACTCATTCTTCCTAGAGGACCCCAAGAGTAGTCCATTGGGTCTCTTAATTCGTTATCTTGTGGTACAACCCAAGCATTCGTAGTTGAATCAAACACTGGCATTACCTTCTTTCTCTGGCCTTCAGCCCAGTTGATTAATACCCCTATGTCCAATTCAATTCTCTTGAATTTCCTCATGGATGCATAAACTATCAGTCCAACGAGAGCTAAGGTGATATTGAATCCGTCAAGGTTCGAAGAAATATTATCTGGTAATGGCACCTCTAATCTATCGAATACTGATAGAATGATTGCAATTACCATTGAGCCTGCTGTTGCGGAAGACGCATTGAATGCGATGGTCTTGTCGCCAGACTTCTCTGCTTCCATCATCATCATGAATGAAGAGATGATTGCATAGAGGAACAGTGCCCAAGGCGTGTATGGGTCGTCTCCAAACAATACAGACTCGGACAATACCAGTAATCCGAGAGTAACGAAGTGAGCCCAGTCGGATAAGTGTCCTTTCTTTCTACCTATTTCTCCACTGAATAATACTACGACTAGTATGGTAAACTCTAGCCATCCAGGCTCGAAACCTCCTGTGTAATGCGATTGAGCGAAGAATGAGAATCCAACAGCTAGCATTGTTAAGTTAGCAACCCAATTTCTAGTGACTTTAGAAATCACTAGTAAGTATGGTAGCATGATTAGGGTCGTAACCCAAGGTATTAGTCCTGCAGTTGGGGTAATGATGAACAAACTAGCAGCCAAACCAATTGGCATGTATGGTATTCTACGCATCAATGTAGCAGGGAAATAAGCGATTAGAACCGCTAGCCACAATCCAACTTGGAGTGTGAGGTATGGTGAAAGTGTGCCGAGGTCGTATTGTCGAATTGGACCTAAGATTAACTCAAACTCTTGTTCTCTTGCGATTACCATTGCAAGAATTACTTCTCCAACTAGTAATGCAGAAGTCCACTGCATCAAGTCCTGGCGCAAACGTCGGTCTGCAGCAAGAGTACCTTGTACGGCAATGATGAATATAAGCAGGGAAATTGCACCACCGTTGCCTACGTCTTCGTTGTTATATTCGTAAAGCAGAGGCAGTAATNCCGAAGTAACGGCAACTACTGAGAAAATAATCCCACTATTTGCCCGCAGAGATAACCACATTGAGAGGGACGCTAGAGCAATCATCGAGATACCTAGTTCCCAAGACACGATGTTTTCTGACCATTCCATCCAGATGCTGGAACCGATCAATGCAACTACTAGTGGTGTGAATGTGGTAACCGACCATCCGAATGTAGTCACGCCCTTTAGACGCATCAAGTAAACAGTTTGAGCGAGTGCCAGAGATAGCGTAGCGGCCATTTGTACGTAGATTGCGTTAGCTGAAGGAATCCAACCCTCTGCACTAGGNTCTGTACCTTCTGGGATGAACCATTTGATATCCTGTAAGGCTAATTCTCCAACTAGCCACCTTGAACCCCAAAGGGTTCCAACTGCAAGGAAGAAAAATCCTACACCTAACATGTAATCGTGAACATTTTGTAATTCACTTCCACCTTTTCTTCTTTGGAACTCAACCAATGAAATCGCAAGTAATCCCGAAAACAAACCTCCGAATCCCAGCACCAAGAACTCGGCCTGTCCAGTTTCTTGTCCATCACCAGGGAATGCAATCCTGAGCAATCCTGCCCAAATTCCTATCATTGCTACTCCGAAGAGAATTAATTGGGCGAATTTCATCAAACTGTTGTCGACCATGTTGACTGGTGTACCTATGACGCCCATCTCAACAGAAGGTGTAGACACTGCATTTGCAGATAGATTTCCTGCGCGCTTCGATAGAGTTCTAGCATTAGTCGGTCTTTGAGGTCTAGATGGTGCATCGGCCATGTTTATCGGCCAATCTTTAGCATGTTGCCTTTTGAATGTTGAGCCGGTATTAGCCCTCACGGAGGCTTTATTCTATGATTTCGGCTTCAACCACTTCTTCTATGTCTAGATCTCTTTGATGAATCGCTTCTTTTTCAGATTCATTGTTCATGAAAGCAATCACTAGAACGATGGTTAGGATGATTGCAGCAAATACTGAACCATAGATTACATAATTCAAAGAAGAAGTCTCATCACTAGCTGTTGGAACTAGAACTTTCTCTGTAAGGGTAATATCAACAGAAATCAGTGGGCTGGAAGTTGTTCCTTCTAGGCCACGCATAGAGAGGGTATGATTAGCATGAAGAGGTGTCCCTGGCAGATGTTCTAATTCTTCAACAATGTCATAATAGTTCAAGATAACACTCGTGCTGTAATCATAAGAGTGTATAGTAGACCATGAGTCTCTAAGGTCGTTGCTCATCCATTGCACAGTGTCGATTCCTTGGTTCAAATCGATTTTAATTTCAGAACCAGGACCTAGTATAATCGAGCCGTCAGTAAACGCAGTTTCAGGAATTGACATTGTAATGTTAGAATTGAAAGTGTATTGTTGGTTGTATTCAGCAGCCTCCAGAACTGCCTCCAAAGAATTGACGTGTCCGTGTCCGTAGACGTTGTTTTGCCTGTTCTTTGGAACCAAATCTTCGAGGCATGGCTCGTTAGCTCCCATGTAGTGACATTGCCTGTAAGTAGCAGTTTCCTGCATAATATTTCGAATGTCGAAAGGCGACAAATCTGGATTTGCCTGAAGCATAAGAGCTCCAACACCTGCTGCTCCAGGTGTAGCCATACTTGTTCCGCTCTTTGCAGAATATTGGTCACCAGAGTTGTACTCGACAGACATGATGCTACTTCCCATGTAAGCAACATTTGGCTTGACTCTGCCTTCTTCTGTTGGACCTTGACTAGAGTAAACCGCAATTGAGGTGTCTTTGTCAAGTGCACCTACAGTAATTACATCTTCAGCAGAACCAGGGGTTCCAATTTGTGCGCTGACTCCATTGTTACCCGCTGCAATGTAAAGAGCAATCCCTGCTCTAACCATTTCATTTGCTTGACGGTTCACGCTGTCTTCCTCAGAAGAGGTCCACTCGATAGCACCTGGTCCTCCAAGGCTCATTGAAGCGATTCTTGTGTTATACTGGTGCATTGTGTCAATAGTCCACTGCATTCCAGCCATTACTCCTGCGAATGAACCAGAGCCATCTGCTCCTAGCACCTTTACTCCAACTAGATGGGCTTGAGGTGCCATTCCTGGGTGGTCATAGGTCGGTGCTCCGGTTCCTGCGGTTGTTCCACCACAGTGGGAACCGTGCCCTTGGTCATCGAATGGGAAGATATTGCCGCTTGTATCATCTGGGCTGTTAACCGCATCATAGAATCCGAGAATTTTGGGGTCATATGTAGTTGGGTCATCATCTTGGTCATCTAAACTAGTATGATTTCCATCAAGTCCAGTATCAATAATTGCCACAGTAGTTCCAGAGCCATCATATCCAGTTTCTGCGAAAGTGACATCGACACCGTGTCCGATTCTTGCATCATTATTTGCGATGGTTAGTATTCCATCTAACTCAATCATTACTACTCCGGGTAGGTCTCTAAGCGTTAGTAATTCGCCAACAGGTACTCTTCCTGCCAATGCATCGATTCCATGTAGAATGAATTGATGCTGGTAGTCGACATTTCGCTCAAGCATGTCAATTTCCTTTTGGCCAGGAGTGAAATGGAAATCGATAATCAAAGGCAAAGTATTGTCCTCATCTAGGAAAATTGGGTTGTCCATGTGAAGTTCAACCATGTCACCAATTTTGTTTTGGTTGCGGTCAACTGTAGTTTCAGTCCACCATCCTTGGGGTTCATTTTCATCATTGACATCCACTGAAACAGGAACAGTTGCAACTACTAATGGTGCAACTAAAATCAACAATCCGAAAAGGCAGAAACTTCGTCTCAAAGCACTCATCTTCTTCACCGCGCTCCGCGCGATAAAGCAATAGTGTTTGAACCCTGTGTTTCTAGGTAAAATCGGCATAGATGTCAAAACCATTTGTCGACAGGCCCCTTCATGGGGCTTCAAAACTGGTTCAGTCGAGTTTTGATGTCAACTTGGTTTCGTGAGATTACTGTAATCGATGTCGAGAACCTTCCTACTGATAGAGGTGCAATAATCGTATCATGGCACCCTGGCGGTTTGTTCGACAATATGCTTACTCAAGGTCTACTTCCTGGTGAGCAGGTAAAATTTGACGGATTCATCAATAATGATGAAGAATTGGAACAAATAGCAACTGAAGTAGCTTCAGGGAAGAATGTAGTAGTATTTCCAGAAGGTGAATCTCATTCATCTCCAAAAACCAAGGAAATTCAAGATAACGCAGCTAGAATTGCACTAAGAGCACGTGAATTGTCGGTAGAGAATCCACCAGTGATTATTCCAGTAGGGATTCATTACAGTCGTAAGCACAATTTCCGTGAAAGGGTGGCTCTTAGTATTGAGAGGCCATTGCGGGTTGAAGGAACGGTTGAAGAATTAAGTTCGATAATCTCAGGAGAGATATCTCGGGCATCTCTGTCTCGAGATGATTGGAAGGATAGAGAATTGATTTGGAAAGCTCGCTCGATTATTCGTGCAGAGAGAAGAAGGCAAAATCCAGAATTGGAAAAGTTGGCTACTTANGGTCAAGGAGTCATNGGGGCNAGAAGGGTTAGAGCTGCATGGGAATGGCTTGCAATTAATGATCCACAGAAATGTGAAAGATTAGAGAAAAGAACCCGAGACCATATGTCTGANTTAGATTCTCTGGATTTGAAGCCACATCATGTGGATATGAGGCCTCAATCAGTGACTCGCGCCGGATTTGTGAAATCTATTTTCCTTTGGCTATTCGCTTGGTCTTTCATGCTCGGTTTTGTTACATTCAGTGCAATAGCAGGTTCCTTTCCACCATTTCTTTTCGTAGTAAGTGTAGATAGAACATTTGGCAGGAGGATGAAAGAAACAAGCCGGGGCGCATTGAAATTGTACACTGCGCTTGCTGTTTATCCCGTATGGTGGCTATTTGCTGCTAGTNCATTCACATGGGCNCTTCTTTCNGATTCGAGTCCAATNGCCGGACTCGCAGATTATAGCATGATTATCGAATTCTTGTTTGCTTTACCTGCGGTATTGGTTTTGCCACTCATGATTTGGTGGATGCCTACTGCAGGAAAGTTGCAAATGAAATTGTATACCAAGGGNAAATCCTCGTGGAGAAGAATGAGACTTTGGGCGAAGTGGCGAAACCCCTCTTTTGACTGGGGTAATCTGTGCAAAAAGCAGCAAGAATTAGCTTCAGATTTAGTGAAAATTGGTGATGGCTTAATCCTTCCAGGAGATGAAGATTGGAATGAGCCAGAGGCGGGNAAAGATGACTTTACTGCGGTCACNATACGATAGAAATAATGTCCTTTTTGCAAGATTAATTAATGATTATTCAGTGCCAATGCTGAAAGGGTGATTCATGCTCCCACCGAACAGTTGGCGTTAGATATGGTTGGGGATGAGTATGTTTCTATGATTCCTGCAGCGACTTCTGAAGTATGGTCTGCAGAAGTTAACGGACAAGTCCGTGAGGTCTTGGCACCATCAAATGCTATCCTTCTAGACNTACTTCGTGACAAGGCAGGTTGTCTTGGNGTTAAGCNCGGCTGTGACATGGGAACTTGTGGTTGCTGTACAGTCATGATTGACGGTCAGCCACGCCTTTCCTGCTTAACCATGGCACAAGATGCTCACGGTTCATCTATTACTACAGTTGAAGGTCTTGCAGATGGCGCTCATTTGGCTCCTATCCAGCAGTGTTTTGCAGAGCATGGAGGTTCGCAGTGTGGTTTCTGTACTCCCGGATTCCTTGTTGCTTCTCAAGCACTATTGAATACAAATTCCAATCCTTCAGATGCGGAGATTGCTTGTGCAATTGAGGGAAATCTGTGCCGTTGTACTGGTTACCAGCAAATCATAGAATCGATCCAAGCGGCAGCTGCAATCCATCGTGGTGAAGCAGAATCTGCGCAAGCAGCTAGCGATCCTCACCCAGATCCAAACCCTAGTGGTCCAGAAGAACCGACAATGCCTCCGGGCCATGCGAAGTGATACCATGTCTGGAGGTTACAAACAGCAGCCCGGCAGCGGTTCAGGAGAAGTCCGAAAAGACGGTAAAAGAGTCGCTGGAAAGCAAAGTTTCGGGCCTCCAGGTTCAGGTGGTTCAAGGCCGGAAATGAAGCCAAGAGACCTTGATTTCATCCCTGAAATGGTAGGAGGAAATGAGAAGCAACCTGCCGGTGCTCACATTCACGATAGAGCTAGAACAGGAACAACAGTCGGCAAGGCGATACCACTTGTAGATGCTAACGCAAAAGTCACTGGACAGGCATGGTATGGTGACGATGTTAGGCTACCAAACGAAATTATTGGCAGAATTGTTCGCTCTCCACACCATTATGCTAAGGTAGTCAGTATTGATACCTCGAAAGCAGAAGCACTGCCTGGCGTTATTGCAGTTGCTACCGGGGAAGATGCACCTAACAAATTCGGTGTTCTACCAGTAACTAAAGACGAACATGCAATGGCTGTTGANAAGGTTAGACACGTTGGAGATTTGGTAGCTTGTGTTGCTGCAGTAGACGAAGCAACTGCTAGAGAAGCAGCATCATTAATTGAAGTAGAATACGAAGTTTTAGACTCAATTCACGATATGAAAAAGGGACTAGAAGATGTTGATGAACCCATTCACTGGAGAGGAAAATACCACGTCGGTACAACAAATGTTCAGAAGAGAGTTTTCCAAGAATTCGGTGACAGGTCAATGGTTGAGAATCCGAANGCTATGTATCATGGTAAGTGGAAATACATGGGTGTTAATCACGGTTTCACCGAACCTCATGCAGTCGTAGCACATTGGGATTCTAACGGGAGATTGCAACTCTATACTCCGCAACAGGTTCCTCATTATGCACATAGAGCCTTGGCAACGGTACTAGATGTACCAATGCATCAAATCAACGTGATTCGAACATTTGTCGGCGGAGGTTTTGGAGGTAAATCAGACCCATTCCCGCACGAGATGTGTGCAGCAATCCTTTCACGNAAGGCTGGAAAGCCAGTAAGAATAACATTCGATAGAGAGGAAGTATTCTGGGTTAACNGAGGAAGGCACCCAAGTCACATTGAGGTACAGATGTATGCAGATGAAGAAGCTAGAATTTCAGGTTTCGATATTGATGCACTAATCGATGGAGGAGGCTTCGCATCTTTCGGCCACGTTACTTCATATTACAATGGAGTTCTAGCAACAGCGCCTTACGAATTGGGTTCCTTCCACTACACAGGTGCTAGGGTTTGGACAAACAAACCAGCGAGCGGTGCAATGCGTGGTCATGGTGCTGTAAACACTAGATGTGCTGTTGAAGTTGGTTTAGACGATATGTCTGAGCAATTAGGAGTCGACCCAATCGACCTGCGTTTAGCAAACCTTCTGCCTCCACACTCTAGAACCATTTCTGGTTTCAGAATCACCTCAAATGGAATGCGACAAGCATTACAAGAAGTCCGTAAAGGAAGCGACTGGGACAACAAGTTCAGGAAATTACCACTCGGAAAAGGAATCGGAATAGGTTGTGGATTCTTCATCTCTGGTTCAGGATTACCAATTCACTGGGACCCAAACAAATTCCCGCACGCAACCGTACATATTCAGATAGATATGGATGGAGGGGTGACAGTACACACAGGCGCAGCAGATATTGGACAAGGTTCTACCACAGCGGTTGCGCAAGTCGTTGCTGAAGTTCTTGCACTTCCAATTGAAATGATTCATGTTCGAAGTCATGAGAGCGATACCAGCCCGGTAGACTTGGGTTCATACTCTTCTCGAGTCACTTTCATGAATGCAAATGCTGCTATCAGAGCAGCATTGGAAATCAAAGAAAAATTGCTCAATGCTGCTTGGGATACTTTAGGTTACCACCCAGATACCCTTGTTCTAAATGACAGACGAATATACTACAAGCACGACCCTGCTATTGGTATGTCTTACCTCGAAGCTCTACACAAAGCACAGGAGGACAAGGGCGCATTAATTTCCTCAGGAGCATATCGTTCACCTCCAATGGGTGGAGTTCACAAAGGCGCAGCTGCTGGCCTAGCACCTGCATACTCATTCTCGGCTTATGTTGCCGAAGTGGAAGTCGACGTTGAAACTGGAATGATCAAGTGTACAGATGTATGGGCTGCTCACGATTGTGGAAAAGCACTGAATCCTCTAGCAGTTGAGGGTCAGATTATCGGTTCATGCCATATGGGATTAGGGCAAGTTCTGACCGAACAGATGGTATATGGAAGAACCGGGCATCTTCAGAATGCAAACTTGTTAGATTACAAGATTCCGAGTGTGCATGAAATGCCTAATGTAACTCCAATCATTATCGAATCCTGTGACCCAGAAGGTCCATTCGGTGCTAAGGAAGCAGGAGAAGGGCCACTTCTTCCAATCTTACCAGCAGTCGTCAACGCAGTTTACGATGCCATTGGAATCAGAATCAATGACCTTCCATTAACTCCTGACAAGGTCTGGGCAGCGATTGCTAAGAAGATGAAAGTCGAAGGTATTGACGACCCGTCAGAGTTACCAGTTCCTAGAATCGATTTCTCTGATTTACAGGAAAAACTCGCAAAGCGAGCAGCCGAACACGAAATTCGTGACAAGAAGCGACAGAGAAGTGAGGATACAAATGCGTATGTGAACGGTGTATTGTTTGGATTCAATCCAGATATTCCTCTACAAGACCAGGTCGAAGGATGGAAGTCTGCTGATAAGCCACAGCCGGAGCAACTGGCAGAATTGGGTCTTGCAGGTAAAGCATGGCTCAAACAAGAACAGAGACACATGGGGGGTGAAAACTGATGTTAATGCCACCCTTTGAACTTCACAGACCAGGTACAGTAGAAGAAGCATGCAAGATTGCTGCAGAACTTTTGGAAGCCGGACAAGAGTTTGATTGGATTGCTGGTGGTACGGATTTGATTCCAAACTACAAGTGGCACATCAATACCAAACCCCACGTAATTTCTCTTTCTGGAATCGAGGGAGTCTCGCAGATATCTATGACTGAAATCGGTTGTATGGCTCGCTTACATGACATTGCACAAAGCGATCAAGTACATCCTCTTGTTTCTGAAGCAGCGAGTAAAGTTGCATCTTCACTGATAAGAAGAAATGCAACACTGGGTGGTAATTTGTGTCTGGACACACGGTGTTTCTGGTTCAATCAAACCGAAGAATGGCGCAGCAGCATTGACTGGTGTCACAAAGCTGATTGTGGAACTGGAGCCGATTGTCGAGTTATACCGAATCAAAACGAATTGTGCGTTGCAACTTACCAAGGTGACATCGCACCAAATCTGATGGTATTGGACGCGAGAGTTCACTTAATTGGTCCGAATGGTGAGCGAGATATGCCAATCACAGAGTTCTACCAGTTAGATGGAATGACAAGGAATGTTTTGCAACCAGGGGAGTTCATGCTCAAAGTATCCCTGCCAGATGATGTATCAGATTGGACTGGCGCTTATCGAAAACTTAGGCTAAGGGATACTTGGGATTTCCCTGAAGCGGGAGCTGCTGCTGCATGGAGAAAAGACGACAGGTCAACTCTAAGAGTTGCCACTACTGCATTGGAAAGCATTCCACGCAGGCACGATGCAGAAGTTGCAGAATCAAATGGTGATGTCAAAGCGATTTGTGATGCGGTATACAACTCAACAAAACCAGTAAACAATACTTCACTACCTCCAAGATATCGAAGAAACATGATCAAAGTGCTAATCAAGAGAGCATGTGAGGAATAATGATGAAGAAAATCTTGGTCTCAATCTTATTCTTGGCAATGCTCCTACCAATTGCCAGTGCTCAATTGCCTGATGTTAGCAATCCAGGATGGGACATTGGGTGGGAAGATGAAGAAGACGAGGTCATGATGGATTTAGATGGCACATTGCAATTTGAAACCAAACTGAAGTTTTGGATTGACAACACTAGGCCGCTACCATCCGATTANGACATAGAAGTAGAGATGACATATCCATCTGAGTGTGATGAAGGTTCATTCTCAATAGACTCTGAGAGTAAAGTGAGCGTCGGCGCTAACACAAACGAGACATTTGAAATCAAAATTTCAGGAAATGGTTACGGAGATTCAGGAGAACCTTGCCCAACTAGTGAAGTCTTTTCTTTGGAGTTAGTAATATCTGACTTGATTATAGCTGGTCAAGCAGGTGATGGATCCAAAACCATCGACCAAAGCCTTAGATTTACTCCAGTTTACTCCCTTGAAATCGAATTTGCAGCTACAGATAACTGGAATATGGCAGATGACATCAAATCTGGAACTAGCGAATTTGTTGAAGTAAAAATTCGCAATAAAGGGAACTCCATAGACTCGATAAGGAACCCTAGTGTTTCGTTCAGAGGATGTCCACAAATGGAATCCAAAGTCCTTGAAGGTGAAAGTAAACTGAACACTAACGAGGAAGTAAATGGTGAATGGTGGGCCNAAATCGAATTGATAGTTTCATCAAGCCACCCTGAAAAGAAATGTGACCTTGTTTTCTCAGTTGTGAGTGAGGGAGATGGAAAAACATACTCTGAAACTTTGAAGTTTAATGTAGAGGCCATCGATATTAAGGAAGAGAATGAAGAATTTGAGGAAACCGAATCTTCCGATTCATCAGGTTTNGAATCAGAATCCTCTAGTTTGCCTGCGATTTCTTCACTAATGTGTATAATTACTGTGTTATTATCTGCATTTTTCCGTCGCGAGTGGCGATAAACCTTACATTTTTCGGGAATGAT
Organism: Methanobacteriota archaeon; assembly: GCA_002727695.1. The sequence continues at coordinate 27,896 of PBXT01000013.1, forward strand.
ATTACTTCATTCTAGTTGATACTCATACAATTTGGTTGCTCAACCTACGATAATCTATATGAGTGGGTTGGAGTTGGGAAAACTGCTACGTTTACCCGTAGCCGTTTATTGAGGTGCTAAGGATGGCTGGAGATGATACATCTGGAATCAAGTTAGAAACTTGGCTCCTCATTGGATTTATCGTCGCAATGTTGCTTTCAACAACAGTAATCATTGCCACCTCTGCTAACAAAACAACTGTTTATTCTGCATATGTCACAGATGAGGAACAGAATGTTCAGTATCAACAAGTATCATCAATGCGTAGTTCACTTGGTGATGATGGTATGGATTATGTCATTGCAAATACAATGTCAACTCCTATGCTAGTAAATGATTGGAGAGAACCCCATCGAACAATGTTGGTAATTGCTGCACCTGAGAAGCCATTCGATAACGCAGAAGCAGAGGCTCTNCATGAGTTCGTTACCGAGCGAGGTGGCAAGGTAATTATCGCCGCTAATTCAACAAATGCTCAGACAGTTGCTGACAAATTCGATGTGAAGTTCTTCGATGCACCGGTTGTAGATCCTAACAGGTACTACGAGGTAGCAAGCCAAACCGGTGAAGCTGAGCCAGCAGATTCTCGAAAATTGTGGGCAGTTGCTGGAGTCAACAAGGTCTGGGATGACCAATTCGAGCGTAGACCATACTGCAGTGCAGAATCTCTACAAGACAGTTCAAAATACAGTAACTGTGCACTGCCTGTTCTATTCCACCGCCCAACAGCAATACAAGTTTTAGACAATGAAGATACTTCTCGTAATGTCAAGGTGTTAGCCCACGCATCAGGATCTGCGTTCATCGCTAGAGAGAACATGGATGCAAACGACCCTGACAACCCAATCCTTGGTGGTAATAACACCGGTCTAATCATTAGAATGGACTATCCTGGAATTGAGGCGATCGACCAAGTCAAGGGTGTTAGAGAAGGAAACGTGGAAGTTACTGGTAGTATTGTATTCATTTCTGACCACTCGGTTCTTGCAAACCACTTGTGGGATTATGCAGATGCTGAAGTAACTGGTAAGCAGCAGTGTGAATCTGGATTCTATGGAGAGCGCCCTTGCTGGGATTCTCTTCTTTCCTCCACAGACGGGTCTGGTACTGATTGGAATGGTAATGAAGACTACTTCACTACTCTAATCAGAGATATGATGGAGCACGAAAATGAAGATATCTCTACTGTAATCACCAGTAAGAACAGCAACTTCTACATCGTGTTCGACGAATCCAGACACGTTACATCCGCAATGTCCTCACCATTCACTGAAGCAATGGGAGCTATTGTAATGCTAACCAGCGATACTTTGCTCAAGTGGCTGATTGTACTCAATTTGATGGCACTGTTGTCCATCGCAATCATGGTTGTACCAGAAAAAGAGAATTGGCGCCATGTGTTTGACTTGACCAGATTTAGGGAGCGTCCAAATAAGGTAGATCCCAATCAATATTTGCAACGCGTAAGAGAGTCAATGATGGCTAAAGTACGCCAATTTAATGACCTAACCAGAGACGAAATGGCTAGGAAGACACCGGGTGAGATCCAGTCCATGGTAAAGGATCCTCGCCTAATCGAGCTGTTGTACTCACAACAGCGTTCATATTCCAACGAAGAATTAAGGC
>PBXT01000014.1 GCA_002727695.1 Methanobacteriota archaeon
GTCATGTTTGGGGGGTGGGGTATTCGAACTATTAAATCAAATCCCGGTAAAAGCAGTTCAAACGGCTCGATTCCGAAAGACGGAGTTCGCAACTTACCCACGGGAATGGGTGACTGGTTGTGCGTGATGTTCAGTCACAGCAGCTCTTCTCTAGAGCGTCCTGTGCACAGAAGCAAGTCTTTGCTGGAACAATGTCAGCTCTGGAACTTCGCTCATTGAATAATGCAGTTACTTCTTCTAGTTCACCAGAGGTATCTCCTCTTGCTTCTAGACATAGTTTCAGACCCAATAGTCCCCACATGTTGTCTTTCCACAACTTGATGTCTGCACGGTATACTTCCTCTGCTTCTTCAACGTGTCCTTGCTCTAATAGTAGCGCACCTAGGATGTGGCGAACAGGTTGCATTTGCCCCCATGGCTCGTTGTATGCTAGGTTAAGTGAGAGATCTACTCCACGACGCAATTCATCGAATGCAGCAGTGAAATCGTGTGCATCACCGTTTGCCTTTGCGAGGAATTGTCTTCTGTATTCGATTTCTGCCTCTAGGATTGCAGCATTTACATTCAGAATAGAAGGCCCTTCAGCTGGGTCTTGATACATGAAATTGTTATGCATCATTCTGCCAGCAAGTGCAGGGTTTTGCAAGGCTTCCTTGAACAGAGCCTGTTCTGCTTCAGCTTCAGGAACCATGCCCTTGGATGCATATGCGACTCCTCTAGCGTAGTGCTGTGTTGCGATTGTTGCAGGGAATACATCCTTGTCGGAATACATTGGTTCTGCTAGAATCTCATCCCACTTTCCGAATCTAATCATTACGTGCCATGGCATGGTAACATATGACTCAAGGAAGATAGCACCCATTGGAATAATTCCAGCCAGCATGAATTGAACTCCGTGGTTCTCATCACCAGCAGGTAGAGTATCTACTGCTTTTCTTGCGTACTTTAGTGCGGTTTCATATTGTCCATCGAACATTGCACACCAGACAACGAAGTGGTGGTTGTGCATTCTGTAGAACTTGTAGAATTGAGATTCGTTTCCTGTTAGTTCGACATACTTGTCGTCTGCTTCTACCGCAGCGATGTTACAATCGATTGCCTCTTTCCACTGACCAACCCATGCATCAATGTGAGATGGCATGTGAACTAAGTGCCCTAGTCCTGGCATTCTTGTACGAAGTACGTCTGCTGCAGGTAGTGCTTTCTCTGGGAAAGGTGACAGTTCTAGTGCGTGGCAGTACAAGTGGCACAAAGCAGGGTGAACCTTTGCTTCATCACTGCTTGCGAATGCATCTTCCATAATTTGAACTAGCAATAGTGTGTTATCATCAGCTGGAGTAATTTCTCCTGTTGCGGTGTTCTTGTCCCACAGTTGCCAAGCCTTGAGGTTCATCAAAGCCTCAACATAAATNGCTGTAACNTCGAGGTTTCCGCTGTACTTCTCATAGAGAGGAGCCATTGCTTCAGCGAATGCTACGTTTAGTTCAGGACTGTTACCCATGTTCAGTACAGACGGGTCAGCAGCNTCTCTTGCTTCTGCGGAGTGGCGAGTTGATANTGCTGTGATCAGGTCTTTNTCCATCTCNGTNCAGTGGTCCATTACTGATATTGCTTGCTGGATTGCATCATGNCCAGAACCAAGTCCAGGNGCCCAGTTGTAATTAGANGAAACACAGTATGCAATTCCCCACCATGCCATAGCGCAATTTGGGTCAAGTTCTGTGCACTTTGTGAAACATGCAATCGCTTGCTCGTGATTGTAGTTTAGCATGTGTCCAAATGCTTCAATGAACATTTTTCTAGTCTCATCATCAGCACAGGTAACGCTTTCTGCGAANGAGTAGTTTGATGAATCTCCGAAGTCATAATCTGTTGGTGCTAACGCCATGCCTCGGTGTAATTTGAGTTCTTTATAATCCCTTGTCAAAAAATTATTATTCAATATTAAAATTAAATTTCTTAAGATAAAATTCACAAAATATGTGTTCTAACTTCACAGGAAGCAGGTTTCTTGGGCGCTTCACTAAAGCCAAATTTGCATGGTTGATTCATTGGAGTCATTTCACCTATGTCTTCACCATCGATATTCGCGCTGGCATACGATAGATTGGATACTCTGTCAATAGCATACCATTCTTGACGATTGTTACGTGTCAACCCGTAAGTTCTCGTTGAGAAAATTAGCCTAGCAAAGAATAATTCAACAGTGGCAATGAACAGGAGAGACCGTTTGAAAGGAATTGCAAATCCTTTTTTCCAAGAAAATTGTAAATCCATTGATTTGCACTTAACACTTAGACTGCGTCCCTCTTCTCTGGAAACGATATCTTCGAGAATAACTTCGTCAAATGAGTACATGGCAGTTACATAGTCTGCGATTTCTTGGGTTGGTGCAATCAACACTCTAGTTCCATCTGGTTTAGCCCACATGATATCTGTAAAGGTACCAAAGGGAGAGGAATTCCAAGCGCCTACAACTATCCTGTCGCCTGTCTGGAAACCACTTGAGGTGATTCTTCCCTGGAAGATGTCGAGTGAATCGTGTAATTTTTCTCTGCCCTTGAATGGTGTTACTTGTCCGATCCAAGTAACACCCAGAATCAGAACAATTTGGATAACCAATCTCCTAACATGCCATATGTCATCGTAAGTCTTGCCACTGAGTGGAATATCGTTGTACCACATATTGAAATTCGCCCAGTAAAGAACAACAAGCATCCATGCCATACCTACAGACGCCCAAGCTCTAGTTCTTGGAATAATCAATAACAATCCGAATAAGGCTTCGAAAAAGCCACTGGCTAACACCCAGAAAGTAGGATTAGGTAGTATTGAGGGTACTATTGGTTCGTACCAACACGGACTGTTGAAGTGGTCAATCCCGACTGAGATAAATGCTAGACCTAAGCCTAAAGCAAGGAAATCTCGTACTGTGATTTTGTATTCCACATAACTTCCAGTTCAATCGAATAGAAAAAGGAATGTGATAAACCTAGAGATGATTCCAGATTTGAAATAAAAAAAGCCCCCCACAGGAGCGAACTCCTGTGAGGGGCAAAGTCCCGCAAGGGCGTATCAACAATGCATCATTGCATCCTTAATTCAAAGGTGCTCGATACCTGTCTTGCTTACGTTAGCCTTCTTGATCTTGTCAGGAAGCCACGCTGGGCCGTTTGCAGGCTTGTCGACAATGTCGATGCGTCCGGTGAAGACGTGGACTCTCTTGGTTCCACGCTCACGCAGACGGATGTCTGTGTGTCCACGGGTTGCAGCTTTTAGTGCTGCACCACGTGGTTGTCTGCTTGCAAATACTTGGCTTGTGTCTTTTCCGCCCTTCATGAGGACGAAGTACTTCTTTTCACCCATAGGTTATACCTCGTGCCGCATACGATACTGTGAAGGTTATAATATTTCCCCCGNCAAACCGCTATACTGCGCTACATATTGCCCGCAGTAGGCCTTTTCAGATGCCACTTTAGAGCAGTGAGGCGTTTAGAATGTATTCGGAAAACACCATTTCCAAGACATCATTTTTGCAGAGGTTCTGATGAAGATGAAAATATAACAAACGGGATCATCTGAGGTCTTCCAGGCTATCTCTATACATTTCCCATTGTTCTGCTTCCCATTCTTCAGGCATTGGTCCATCGAGCCAAGCTAAGAACTCTTCAAGGGTCCACCCTTCTGGTATTCTTTCATCACGCTGAGGTATGATTTCTTCATTCTGCCAAGTCTCTCCAGTTTCTACTGCCTTGCGTGCGCGCACGCGAGTAGTAATGAGCAGGGCCAGCAGTAGTAAAACAACAAAGCCTACTGCAATAGAGACTGCAAGTGATTCTGAACTGTCTTCAGTTTCTTGCTCAATCTTTTCACAATCAGCACATTCTTCAGCCGAATCGATTAGTACCGATGCGGAATAGTTTACCTTGTTACCACTCCAATCTTCGCAACCAATCTCCACAGTGACATTCCCATTCAATTCATTTGGCAGTAGCCATGAACTCGACCAGAAACCAGTACCGTCTAAATCGGTAACAGCAGATTCAGACTTTGAATAGATTACTTCGTCATCTTGGAGATATTCAATTCCACATCCAGCATCTATCCCATCAGCATCTTCCATTTCGAGTAATATCTCTAGTAGGGATGCGTGTGATACATTCGTTGGATGANAGACTTGGATTTGAGGTGGNGAGTGTAAGAACTCGAAACTCAGATGAGAAACAGAAGCAATTTCATCGATATCCACGACTCTAATTCCTAGTGAGCCATCTCCAGGGACGAAGGACGAATCTAATTGTATTCTGAAATGGTACGCAGCATCTTGTTCTGCGAGGTCGTTTCCACAAGTAGCCGCAGCCTGTGATGGAGCGGCAACTATCCAACCTAATTGCTCTAAGCTAGCTGTTACATCACCGACCTGTCGAGAAGAGCGAACTCGAACCACAGCATCCGCTGTCTGACCAAACATTAGTCGATTAATCTCTTCACCATCCTGGCACAAATCAATACTCAAGATTTCTGGAGGGCTCAGAACGATTGGGGTGAGGAATTGTGCTGAATTACTTGCTCCATTCGCGCCAGTTATGTTTGCAGTGATTATTAGGTCGCCGTTCTCGATGCTCTCCAAAGTCGAAAGCGGAATCAGTGCTATACCATCATTAAACTCTACAGGAAGTGAGTAAGAGGATTGCCCTGGCCATTTGATAGTCAGGTCCCCATAGACACCGTCAATTGAATCATCGTAGTCAGTAACAACGACCTTGATGAGTTCATCACCACCCCCTAAGACATTTGCAACTTCAGTATCCGTAGCATCAACAATCAATATCTCAGCCTCAGGTGGCTGGTCTGAAATCTGAATTGTCCTTCTGGTCATAAAATCGCCATTGTGGTCTCTCAATTCGATCTTGAAGGATTCCAGACTTGTCTCAGTTGAGAGGGTGAATGAGGCAATGTAGCAATGTTGGTTTGAATTGCTTCCAGCGATGTAAGTAAGACCGTCGATTTGCCCGCGAGTCGAGGAAATGATTGGCGCTTGAGTGGATAAGTCATGGTCAGTATCCAGTACACATGCCCTGAGAGTCAGGACATGCCCTCGCAGCACCCCCGTATTCGGATAGGATGTAAGAACTGAGGCTCCACCCCATTCAGGGTCATCGACTCCAGAAATGTGAACTCCAAACCAGAAAGCTGGAGCGTCGGTGATTAGCGCTATTCCAAAGGCAATAGATACGGTAGAGATGTTGGACTCATCAGTCGAATTAGCCATAATGTCCAGCATGCCTAGTTCAACATCAGAAGGCAAGTCAATAGTAGTCCACCATAGGTATCCATCTTGGCTACCAGTACCTTTCCACGTCCATTCAGTGCTATTGTTCCCGTTGGTTATTCGCCATGCGATATCAGTAGAATGAACTCCACTATCGTCGCTCGCTTCGATACTACAAACGAATCTGTCTCCTCTACTGTATTGTGATGAATCACAGAATATGTCTTCAATAACCGGGGCGCTGTTAACCCATAATGTATAGTCGAACACATTGTTGTCAATATTTCTCTCAGGGTTCAGAATTGAAGCAGCATCCCAGCGAATTGCTAGGTTATTCCACCCTTCCCGGGAAGTATTCAATTCTAATTTGAGGATTTGCCTGCTACCGGTTTCAGAGCCATTTGGCATCGCTAAACTATGATTGACTAAGATTAGGCTGCCCAGTTTATCTATAACTTTCAGATTACCAATCGCACTACCAGGTCCTAAATTCTGAATTGCAATCTCAATTTCAAAACTCTCGTTCTTAGTTACGTTTTCAACAACCCGTACATCGATTATTTCGATATCGTGAACGATGTCTGCATAAGGGCTCATCTTAGGGTCGCCGACAACGACGCCCATCCAACTAATCATCGTGTTAGCAGCTGCGTATGATTCTGCCAGATTAAATCCACTTGCGTAAGATGAAAGCAGCACGCTGGGTGATGATACAGCGGTTAGGTATGGCTCATACACATATCCTTTGATTCCGCTAGCTCCGTCTTCAAGGATATCTGCAACTAGAGATTGTCCATATGTTGTTCCCCAATTGAAGGAGCGAGCACCAGTGCTTACTGCGGTTTCAACAATCGAACCATTGACCCATTCCATGTGTGGCCGAATAATTCGTAACACTGTGGAATCAACGAATAGAGAACCCTCGGTTGATGTAGGGACAATATCTAGGGAAATACGGATTTTCAGCGAAGTAGCATTTTCATGTGGTCTAAATCTCATAGTAACTGAATTCCAAGATGCTGTGTAATCCTGTTTGGACGATTCATTGTAAGTGAGTTCAACTCCATTTGAATCGTAAGAGGTAACTTGGAGTTCATATTCTCCGAATACGTCCCCACTTCTCTTCCCGTGAGTGTAGACAACCCAAGCATGGTTTGTGAAATTGGTTGGAATGTCGTGAGTTGTTTCAAGATATGCAACATCTTGCCCATTTCCAGAATAGGATGTACAATTGTTGATTATGTTCCTGTTTAGAACTGTAATTGAACTGTTAGTGAGGGCTGTGTCCCAAATCATCAGATTGTCAATCATTCCTTCAAAGTGCGAGTTTCCAGCCCTGTTGACTCCAATTTTGTAGAGATCAAAATTGTTGACAGAACCGTTAGGATAGTAGTTTGAATTAACCAGAACTCCGTCCATGTATTGCCTGGTTGAACCAGCTTCAAACACAGTTACTAGATTGCTCCATTTTTGTGGAATAACATCGCCAAATGACTTGGTTTGGTTATTGTGAAGTTTCCATTCGCCACCAGAAATCATGTGTTGGAATGATTGATTTGAACCTGCATTATCATCGATTGCAAAGGTAGAGGCATAGTTAGATTGGTTCGTTGTATTAGCCCAAACCCATTGACTGATTGTGAAATTACCTAGCCAATCATCAACATTGACCTTAGCATAATCGTCTGAACCATCAAACCACAAACAGTTTCCATCAATACAATTTTTCCAGTTTGATGAGTTCATCCCATACAGTGTGAAATCAGTATCATTTGCAATGCTGTCATTAGCTTGCATCCCACTTCCTTCTTCAAAATCCCATCTATGGATTAAGTTTTCAGATTGGGGCACGTAATCCCCAGAAACGAAGAAAGCCGATGATGGGATTGTGGTCTTACTCACGTTGGGCCCTTCCCATGAAAATCTCAACCCATGCGGGCCGCCACCCTGGAAGAATTCGATTCTGAAGTCATGATATCCTTCACTCAGATTCAATGTGGATGAGTACTCTCTCATTCCATGCATACCATAATTTTGAATGGCACTAACATCGTTAATCCATAATTCAGAACCATCGTCAGTGTTGAGATAAAATGTCCAGTTGCCAGATTCTGGGATATCGATTAATCCACTGAATCTCGCCCCCCAATTATGCTTGAAACGGTCATCTAAACCGGGGTATGGGCTACCAGATGATGAATAAGCAAGGTCGCTTTCTAATCTGACATGGTCGGGTGCTCTATCGATGAGTGTGGGCATGGAAGCAGCGTTGAAACTGATTCCTTCATTGTCGAAATATTCGGCATAGATTCCAGGTAGCAGATATCCTGATTCTTGGTCACATTGAGATGAAATTGAAGCCTCAAATGCTCCATTCCCACCTTGTTTGGTTCCCGTTTGATATGACCAATTGAATTCATCACCTGCAGAAACTGTTGGTCCAGAGAGATTCCAATGCCTTGAGCCACTATTCCATGCAGAATCTAGGGTGTCAAAACCACCATTTGCAAGGTAGTTCTTATTCCAATTACCGTCATTACTCCCCCAAGATGCGTACCCGATAACATTGGACATATTCGTCACAAATTCGGTTTCCTCATCAAAGTAAACAGGGAGATTCATTGTACCGTTTAGAGTACTATTTGCAACGTATAAATCATCATTCCAAAATTTGTAACCCGTGTCATTTCGATTGGTTGCTAAATCCAAGACATGCATGCCCCTTGAGCCGTAGGAATTGTTTGCCTTCTCAATCAATTCTAGTGCTGTATCAACAGTATATCCAGTCAATCTTGTTACTAAGAAAAACCCGTATTCGTCTCTAGTGAAATCTTTCATTTGTCTTCCTGCAAGCGGGCCATAATCATGAGTACTCCACCAATCAGCACCGATGTCAGAGTCATATGTACCACCTGCTAAAGCGATCTCTTGGTCAAAAGAAGCCTTGTTGTTTCCTCCATTGATTCGCAATGGTATCCCTTTAGTCGTGACGAGATAATTGATATCAGTGCCATTGTAACTTGAGAGCATAGTTTTGAACGGGTCTAAGAAATAAGTATTGAACTGGTCTCGATTGATTGTTTCACCGGTGGGATTTGATGAGTTATCGAATATGAAAACTCTATCTGCGCTGATATTTCTTGCTGTAACGAAAGCCCATCCAATCGTTCGACTGGCCTCAGATTTGTTGTTGATTAATACTGCAACATCACTGTAGTCAATCGCTGTTGAAAGATTGAAACCATTGGGTACTGCTACAGGATTTAGTGGTGTTTCATTCCAGATATCATTAGCAACAGTGAATCCTTCGAAAATGTCATCCTCAATTTCGCTGATAGGAGCCTCAGGATTTGGCAAATGAATCGTACTCAAAACGAAAAGCGCGACTAAAAAAAGCGCTTTCCGAGCGGGGGACATGTAACACTGGGTGGGATGATTACTCAAAGTCACTTCGATTGCTTGTATGAGTGAAAAATAGCCTTTTTAGGCCATTTTCTACAATGCGTATATGAAGGACGGCCCCCCCTGCTCAAAACATGGTCGAGTTGTACATGGCGCGAACTTGTCGATGGGGAGTCGTTCGAGTCATAGGTGGAGAACTCCATTTACAGGAAGCCGATGCAGTAATCACTCCTGCCAACAATCGTCTCTCTGGAAGAGAAGGTCTAGACGCTCAAATCCACAAGGCTGCAGGAGATGAACTTCGTGATTTTTGCACCGAAGTACGAGTAGAACAGAGAAAGTTGAACCTACCACCTTGCCCAGTTACAACAAATGTAGTCTCGAACTCATTTAATCTCAAGGAGCGCTTCAAGCACATTATACACGTAGTAAGTCCAGATTGCCGCAGACCAAACCAAGACGAATCCAGAAGAGAATTACTTCCTCAAACATACCATCACTTGTTTGATACGCTAAAGGGAATGAAGGATGTCAGCGTGGTAATGGCTCCACCTTTATCGATGGGAGTTTTTGCTTATCCTCATCGTGAGGGTGCTCGTTTGACGCTTGAAACCTTACTTGGAATCATGGATGGCGAAGAAGATCCAGGAATCAAAGAGTACAACATCGTTGTAAAAGAAAGAAATTTCATCAAAAACATGCGTACTGTGTACCGTGAATCAAACGATTTACTTCCCGGAACCGATACCACAATGGTATAAGGTGATTTGATGGTCGATCTGCCAAATTTGGTAGCCTCGGCAATCGAGAATGACCGCTCTAATTTCTCTGCAGCAGTTCTTCTTTCTAATAATTCGAGAACCGTCAAGAAGATTAGAGAAATTCTGCCCAAGAAGATGAGGTTGGTAACACTTACATCATCTTCCAAGGTCAGTGACAATCTCAAAGAATTAGGTTTTGAAGTAGAGGTTCTCGAAGATTCTTTGTCATCTCAAGGCCTATCGGTTTTGAATAGCCTTCACGACATTATTTTGCAAGGTCTTGGCGAGGGGCGTTTCAAGTCAAGTGACAGGATTTTAGCGATAATGGGGGAACCGATGGATGGAGTAATTGTGATTGAGGCTAACAATTTAGCTTCAAACAAATTAGCGATCATGGCCAATGAGCATGACATCGACATTGAGGTTCTTGCCAAATTGATGGAATTAGCCAGACATATCGGGGGCCGAGGCAGGGAAGGACATGCGGTCGGTGCTCTATTTGCAATTGGGTCTGTCCCTAAACTCAGAAGATATACTACAGCATTAGTTCTTAACCCGTTCAAGGGACATTCTGATTCCAAGAGGAGTGTGTCTGTTCAAAATAATCACGAGACCTTGGCAGAATTCGCATGGCTGGATGGCGCCATTTTGTTCAATTCAAAGGGTATTGCAAGCGATGCAGGAAGATATGTCCAAGTCCCTGCAGGAATAAATCCGAAACCGGGTGAAGGTGGAAGACATCTCGCTGCTAGAGCAATCAGTCAGTTGGCAGATTCAATTGCAATTTGTGTTTCATCAAGCGGAGTAATAACCCTCTATTCCAAGGGCAGAGAAAGATATCGGGTCAGGCTCTCTTGATTGCATCTTCCATAGTCAATTCGCCACAGGCAACTAGCCTAGCAAGTTCAGTAGAGATGGTCAAATTCCCTAAACTCATTATGCGAGATTGTCTTTGAATTTCTTTCAAGTCACCTTCAGTAGGATTCAATTCCCTGATGTGATGTACTCTAGAACCACCCATGAGTGCGATTCTAGTCGCTGCATGCAAGTGGGTTTTGATTCGCGAACCTTGACTGGTTCGATATTCATTTACTTCCAATGTTTCAATGCCTCTGAG
>PBXT01000015.1 GCA_002727695.1 Methanobacteriota archaeon
GAATGAATGCGGCTAGAGATAGTACAACAGTAATGCTAGCTAACCACTTTCCTTTCTCGAAAATTGGTGAGATAAACATGGCCAGAGCAGAAAGCAAGGCGAGGGTCGCCATCGTTTCTGCCATGACCCTCCCACATACAACTGACCCATTAGACTTGCACAAGCAACAAGAGTGAGAGACCTGACCCCGCGCCATGGTGCGACCAGCCGACGAGCCCCTACTCGAGGAGTTGGCCAGTACCCCATTGGCTGGTTTGTCCCGCAGTTTGGGTATTGATGTGGAGCAGTGGCTTCCATTTGCATCATCGCCTCTCCCCATGACATGTCGCCNNANTCCAAGAAGGCACGATATGGATTGGACAAGAGAGATGTTGGAGTCAATTGGTGGGAAGAAAATCCCTTGGATGACCGCTAGTGAATCTTGGGTTATGCCATTCTCAAAAAGCGATTACCCAAGTGAAGAAGCTAAGAAAATCATGGCTTTGCTACACGAGACCGGACGAATAACTAGACAAGAAGCGGTCTCAATGTTACCTCCTGTNGTGCTTGAGCCACAGGATGGAGACCTTGTGATGGATACCTGTGCTGCGCCTGGCTCTAAGGCAACACAACTGTCTGAAGCAATACCTAATGGAGTGGTTCTTGCTAATGAGCCATCATCTGGGCGACTGAATCTGCTTGCATCCAATCGAGGGAGACTAGGAATTAGCAACATGATAATCATGCAACATGATGGAAGGCACATCGGCAGGATGCCAAAGCCCGGTGTGGACGGAGTGGTTGTTGATGCTCCATGCAGTGGAACTGCGACCACGAGAAAGAATCGTGAATTATGGCGTTCATGGACGCCAAAGGTAGGACGCAGTCTATTCCAATTACAGTCTGACATTGCGTTTAGAGCAGCACAATTATTGCGACCTGGTGGACGAATGGTGTATTCCACTTGCTCGCTTGACCCNATTGAAAACGAGGCAGTTGTNTGCGATATTTTGCAAAGATGCCCGTGGCTAGAATTAATCAGAATAGATGCTGAAAAACTGTTCCCATCACTGATTTGTCACAGAGGAATTGATGACTGGCCGATTCTTGATGAACAATCTCAGATCGTTGAATTTGAAGGAGAAATGCCTCGGCTTCCTGGCTTGGCAGAGAAAATGCTCAATCCTATCCAAAGAGGCATGGAAGCNCCTGAACTGTCACACACGATTAGANTTNATCAACACGATAACGACACTGGAGGATTCTACGTTGCGTTATTCGAGCACGTAGCTGAAAGAACGCCTGAAGGCATTGCTAGGTCGATGATTTTGAAGCGCCAATTGAATCGTGAACCCGAAGAACTGACTCGCAAAAGAAAGAACAAGCATACTACTATTCCTGCATCAGAAGAAACGGTGGATGAAATCTGTTCCATGTGGGGCTTGAACAAGGATGATTTCTCTTGGTGGCAACGAGGGAGGAGAGTTAACCTGTCAAATAAAATGGTACATGATCGATTATTCGAACCAATTGTGTTCAACAACAAAGGAGACTACTGGCCCGGCAATGATTTCCATCCACTGAGAATCATTCACGTTGGCCAACCAACATTCACTGATAACAAAGGAATTTGGAGAACGAGGCAGGAATCTCTAGAGNTACTTAGGACACGTCTGAANAATGGAGTTGTAGATATCGATAGGGAGACTATGATTTCATTACTGAAAGGAAATGCACCGATGCGCGAGGATTTTCCAGTTCCCATCGAGCGCGGTTCTTTCATTCTAAAGTGCGGAGAACACTTGATGCCGGCATGGATTGCTGCTAGAGTTTCATTGATGATAGATGAAAAAGAGCGAGAGGTTCTTCGACTAAAACTAGGAATTGAGTTTGAGGAGGAGGAAGAATGAGAGCATTTGCTATCCTTGTCGTCTTACTACTAACTCCTTTAGCAGCAGCAGTATCTGATTTGTCAATATACTCCGAAGCGAAATACTCGAGTCAAGATGAGGCCCCTATCTTGGTAGAATGGTTCCATGGTGCTGATGACGAAAACAAGGTTGAGGAACTTGCACAAATGGATAGAGATGGAGAAATCACTCTGCTTCATTGGCGCACCGGTGCTGATGAAGAAGGAGGGGGGTTGCCAGATGATGATGCTAATTCTAGGCTGATGTACCACAGTTTTGAGCAAACGCCTGCCGTTGCAATAGATGGTTATCCGGAGAATATTTCGGACATTAAATCTGAAATCAAACAGAATGAAGTCGAAATCGATTGGACAATACAGTTGATTGGTTCATCAGAAGTCGAATTACTGAACATTACAGCCACATGGACAAATCCTGATACACTAAACGGCGCCACACAATTACACATATTCATCATTGAAACCAATGCCATTGACTCGAAAGGCCGCGAAGTCCCAAACTTGGTCAGAGATTGGGCGCCTTCATCATCATTCTTATTCTCAAATAATACAACAAATGAATGGAATGAAACAATTAGTCGTGACCATTTAGTCGGTGCAGGAATCGATATTGGAGACGCAAGCTTTGCCGACAAATACGAGGTTATCCTCGTAATGACTGGTGGCTTTGAAGGAGATAATTCCAATCGCGTACTTTCCATTCAGAGGTCGAAGATGCCAACATATTGGCAATCTGTAGACCAAGGTTCAATCCTAACTCCAGCCGTTCTATTACTGCTGTTGGTAGTGTGTATAGGATTCGTTGTAGTCGCAGAAAAGAAGCGGGAGAAAGGCCTTCCACGACTCGAAGGTTCCTGGTCGAGCGAAGATGGAGCTATTGAATACCGACTGATTACCGGTTATTCTCTCGACATAGGTGAGCTTACGATGAAGGATGGATGGAGAGCAAATGGTAGAATCAAGAAACAAACCATCTCGGCAAACACCACTCATGAAGGGAAATTAAGGGTCACTGGAAGTGGTGATTTCTCAATGAGCCTAGCGGTAAAGGTAGACCAATTAGGAGATTGGGTTCTCGATTTGAATCTTCCAGAGAAACTGTCGAATGATTGAATACAGAGAGCCTTTCGTTTCAAAATATGGCTTTGGATTCCGTAGACCGAGCAATTGTTGATGCTCTGTGTGAAGATGCTCGTCTATCTCACAGACAACTTGCGCAAAAAGTAGGCGTTGCCCAAGGTACAATCACTAACAGGTTGCGCAAACTGGAATCGGAAGGAGTCATTCAAGGATATGCACCTATTTTGAATGCTGATTCGGTTGGCTGGAGTATGACAGTCATGGCTGGATTATGCATTGAGAAAGGAAAGATCATGGATGTTCAAAAGCACATTTCTGCAGACCAAAGAGTGTTTGCAGTTTATGATGTTACAGGCGATTGGGATTCAATGGTTTTAGCGCGCGTCAAAAATCGAGAAGATTTGGATAACCTAACCAAGACTGTTTTCACTCTGAAAGGAATCACTAGATCTTACACTCACGTTGTTCTAAACACCGTTAAGGAATCAGGCGTCTGTCTGCCCGAGGAATGAAGGTAAATCCTCTACACACATAGTATCGGGCTTCATTGCCTTAGATAATGCTCTGCGTAATTCGTCGCACGGCTTGATATCGAGACTAGTCATCGAATCCATCAGCCTTCTTTGGAGTCTGCCTCCGGTTCTATCCCAATCCATCAATACTATACAACTTCCATAATTTTCAACGATGTATACAACCACTCTATCTACTGTCCATCCTCGGTTCAATTTCTCTATCGGACCAGTGAATCCTAGTTCTCTAAGTGCAGCTTCATCACGCTTACCTTCAACCAAAATCACCTTGCCCTCGGCATTTTCCTCGATAGAGGATTCGAGGGCTCTGTGTGCCAAAGCATACCTCTGTTCACGGTTCAATTAATCCCTCCAAAACAGTGATGATTTGCTGAGAAGATAGATTGGCAACCTGTACTTTCTTCGCTCTTGCGGTATGGCCAGAAACCACTGTGACAGGGCTTGAGAATATCTTCGAAAGCACATTGCACACAGCATGGTTGGCCTGTCCTTTCTTCGCTTCGGCTTTGACAGCCACTTGGATTCTGTTTCTCCATTCATTGAATCCGACTATCCCTTGGCGTGAGGATGCGGGCTGGACTTCTATGTCGATTAGCACCTCTCCAGAAAGGGTGGATTGGATGGAGGACTCCACGCCCATTATGTTATGCATAGTTCACTTATCATAACAAATCTTCCTAGATAAAATGTCGTCTATACGCAATCAATTAATACGGCCATCTGACCCGTCGGAACATGGGCGCTTCGCGTGAGTTATGGCCTGACGAATACACAGTGTTCAATATTCTGTACGATAAGTTTCTTTTCTGGTCAATCGTAGTCGGATTGTTCACATTCGCTTGGCTCCTAATCGCTGTACTGCGCTACAGAGATGGCATTGAGCCAGCTGGCAAAGAAGAACTCAAAGTTGGTACCTTCCCTAAGGAGCGCCACAACTTCGATCTTGAGTTGGCGTGGTTCGTAGGACCTACAATTCTGGTCGTTTGGGTAACAATTCTCGCGTTCGGTTCCATGAACATTGTTTGGGGTGAAGTTCAGAATCTTCAGGAAGAGGAAACATTCACCGTTGAAGTGAATGGACTTCAGTGGTATTGGGATTTCTACTACCAGGATAATCTAACGTGGGAAGACATGGGTACTGGCCATGATGTTACTTGGGACAATATCACAGGTTTGACCATCAATGCTGGCCCAGGCGCTGCAACGGCAGAAGCAAAATGGTCGATAATGGAAATCAATATTGACGATACTAGGAAGATTACTGAATTCTCAGAAACACTAGATTTGGCAAATAATACTACGATGGATATAATGTTCGACGCCGCTGTTCCACACAGCGTTGAAATTCAAGACGCTGAAGGAAACGTCGTTCACCGATGGCAACACATCCCCGATAGAATCGTCGCTGATGATGGCAGAGAGTTATACAGCTACAAAATGAGCGGAAATCTAATCATTCCATGTGATGAGAACGTTCTTTTCAACATCTTCTCAATGAATCCTCTAAGAGAATCTAACTTTGACCCGACTAACACCTACCAAGGTGTTCAACACGCATTCTGGTTACAAGAATGGGGTATGAAGGAAGATGCAGTTCCTGGTCTTGACTCTGGAACTTGGATGTATGTTCAGCCTAATGACGCTGGAGTATTCCCAATCAAGTGTGCTGAATACTGTGGCAAAGAGCACTCGCTAATGTACGGCCAAGTCGAAGTCGTCGCTAGAGAAGGTATGACTTGCGATGCCGACTTTGGTGTCTACTTCGAACATGAGGAGTTGAGACAATGAAGGGAAGAAGCATTGCAGTACTAGCGATTCTATTGGTCGCTCTCGCTTCAACCACTTCGTTTGAAGCCCGCCAAACAGGTATAGTTACAGAAGGTGGATGTGGTTGTCACGGAGGGATGACCTCAAACACTGTAATCACTGTTGATGGCCTTCCTGATGTATTCAACGCATCTGAAGAGTATTTGTTCACATTAACAATTACCAACGATAACGTCCCTGTCGAAAACCCTGACCAAAACGGTGGATTCAGCATGATTCTAACCGGCGGCGGTGTTCTAGAGTCTGTACCGGACATCGATGGAAATACTGCATCTGAAATGGATGGAGGATTAACTCACAATTTAGATATCAATGACCGCAGAACCTGGGAATTCAAGTGGACTGCTCCTGCTGATGACACCGCTATTGCTAGCTTCCTAATCTTTGGAAACGCTGTAAATGGTAACGGTGCTGCTGACGCATCTGGAGAAGACCAGTGGAACAAACTTGAATTTGATCTTCCTGGGATCAATGCTAACCCTAGCGCGCCTAGCGCTGAAGCACTGACTATCCTGATGACTGTCATCGGATTGGCACTTGGACTAATCCTAATTGGAAGCATGTGGGTATTCTACACACGCAACCCTGACAACTTCTCAATCGGTAACTTCTGGGCTTACCTCAAGCCTTGGTTAACTACAACTGACCACAAGCAAGTTGGTATCCTCTACTTCTTGTACGGATTCTTCTTCTTCCTTGTTGGAGGATTGCTGGCGCTACTATTCCGTATCCAGTTGATGTTCCCTGAGAACGATTTCCTAACTCAAGCGGAATACAACTCTTTCTTCACACTACACGGTACGACCATGATTTTCCTTGCAGCAATGCCAATGATTGCAGGATTCATGAACTACATCTTGCCTCTACAGATTGGTGCTAAGGATCTTGCATTCCCAAGAATCAACGCACTTGGATTCTGGATAATTGTAGCTGCTGCTCCTCTAATCTTTACTGGTATATGGAGCGGTGAAGCGGCTGACATCACCTGGGTTATGTATCCACCATACTCTAGCCTAACTGGGCATGCAGGAGGACCAAACCCTGGAACTATTGCTTTCATCGCAGGTATTGCATTACTGGGTGCGTCATCTACACTATCCGGTGTTAACTTCGTCACCACTACATTTACCATGCGTGCAAAGGGTGTGGGCTGGATGAAGATGCCACTGTTCACTTGGTCGGTTCTAATCAGCGTATTCATGCTGTATGTGAGCCTGCCTGCGTTCATTATCGGTATATTCTTCCTACTATTCGANTCTACNATAGGTACNACCTTCTTCACAGCAGGTGGAGACCCGTTGCTNTTCCAGCACNTGTTCTGGTTCTTCGGCCATCCTGAAGTATACGTGGTTGTAGTTCCNGCATTCGGAATTGTTTCTGAAGTATTGGCTACCAGTGCTAGAAGATCTATCTTTGGTTACAGGTCAATGGTTTACGCTATGGTCGGAATCGGAGTTGTTGGATTCATCGTATGGGGACACCACATGCTAACCAGTGGTATGAGCCCAGCATGGCGTGCTGCGTTCATGATTACTACAATGGCGGTAGCGATTCCAACCGGTGTTAAAATCTTCAACTGGCTTGCAACCCTTTGGGGAGGAAGCCTGGTGTTCAAGACACACACATTATGGTCTCTAGGATTCCTGATTACATTCACTCTCGGTGGATTGTCTGGAATGTTCTTCCCTGTTGCTGGACTGGATACACAATTCCACGACGGATACTTCGTAGTTGCTCACTTCCACTATGTGTTCATCGGCGGAATTATCTTCGCTCTATTCTCTGGAATATACTACTGGTTCCCTAAGGTTACAGGACGCAAGATGAACGAGACTCTTGGATTGTGGCACTTCATTATCGGATTCAGCTCATACAACGCTGCGTTCTGGCCAATGCACGCTGTTGGAATTATGGGTATGCCAAGAAGAACCCACACCTATGCAATAGAATCTGGGTTTGCAGAATTGAATATGGCGATTTCTACATTCGCAATCATCTTCGGATTATCTCAATTGCTCCTTGTTTGGAACATAGTTCGCTCTGTAAAGAAGGGCGAGAAGGTCGGAAAGGACCCATGGGGCGGATGGTCGCTTGAATGGGCGGTTACTTCACCTCCGCCAACTCCATCATTCGCTGTTGAGCCAACTCAGTACGATGCTAACGACCCGAGTGATCACCACGAGACGAAACTCGAATCTTTGCTCAAGGCGCCGTTTAGAACGATGAGCAGTCTTTGGAATAAGGAGGCGAAATCATGAGCGGGAGTCTTCACGATGTCAAGAACGATGTTTGGATGAGGGCAGTTATTGTCTCAGTTATCCTTCTAGCAGTAGGAGGTGCCGCTTACGGTGCATTCGCCGTTGGAGTCGGTTCTGTCAAGCACACTGATTGGGATGCAGCTCACGAAGACCTCGAAAATGCTGAACTCGAGTGGAGCGCCGCAAACGAAACTGGGATCCTCGCAGAACAAGAGGCTGCAAGTGATGCATGGGACGAAGCCCATGAAGCCGATATCGATGCACACCTGTCTTACTTGACTTGGATAACTGCTGGAAAGACGATTCTAGTAATGATGATTATCTATGCTGCATTCTACGGCATATCTGGATTCTACAATAGTATTCAACCTGAGGATGACCATGATGACCATCATCACGGTGATGACCATGAAGAGCATCACGGTTCTGCTTCTCCAATTCTAATGGCGACAGGTATCCTACTGTTCATGATGGGCTTCCCTGGATTCGTAACAACCTGCAAGTCATTGCTAGGATTAGATTACCAAGCAGAAATGGGTGACTTCACTCTATCTATGATAGGAAGCGCTATCCTAATCGTCGGTATTGGAAACTGGTGGAATGAAGACCTGAAAGGACACCCCGAACAAATAGCAACATCTCACCCATTCCAAGGGCAAGATATCCGCAAGGCTGGAATGTGGATTTTCCTAATCTCTGAAATGATGGTTTTCGCATCTTTCTTCTCATCTTACCTAAGAATGAGAACAGGATGGTGTACTGAATGGGCTGTAGACGCTGGTAAGTGTGATGTCGTAGACACCGTAACTGCGTCTGACCTATTACGCCACGAAGTCGGTACATTGCTGCCTGGTGCAATCAACACCTTCGCTCTGATTATCTCATCTTACACAATCGTACTAGCACTAAAGACTGCTAAGGATGTNAACTGGGAGCCTTCAAAGAATGCTTTGATGGCTAAGTTGTTCCCAACTCGCAAGAAGGCTGTNAGGAACTACCTGATTATCACCCTAGCACTTGGTTCTCTGTTCATTGTATTGAAGCTAGTCGAGTGGAGCCATCTAATCGCTGAAGGATTCACAATCGATACTCAAGCAGGTTCAATCTTCTATGTAGCAACTGGTGCACACGGACTTCACGTATTCATTGGATTGCTAGTCATGCTATTCATGATCTTCAAGGCAGATGTTCTTGAAGATGGATATGACGANCATAANGGCCAAGGAATCGANTATTTCGGTTTGTATTGGCACTTCGTGGATTTGGCGTGGGTTGCCATCTTCCCGGCATTCTACCTATATTGAGGCGATAACATGGGCGAACACAAGTACACAGGACCAATTGCAGGAATATTCCAAAAGATGGCTGATATTATTGGAAAGGATGTTTACTACGTAAATTTCCTAATTCTAATGTTCTTCACGCTGTTTGAAGTTGCAGCTGTTTTCTTCGAAACAGTCCCGGGAACTGACATACAAATCACTCGTGGCGCTGTATGGGCCGTATTGATTGTTGTTGGAATCATCAAAGGATACGGAATCGCTGCATTCTTTATGCACTTGAAAGGAGATCCATTCATCTACACTAGAACTGCATTATTCCCAGTTCTATTTGTTGCATTGATGCTATGGGGTATCGGATTATCTAACCCAGCAGGTATCGACCAATTGCCTGCTTGGTGTACTCCTAACTGGGATTATTCCTATGTTACTGAGTGAGTGACAGGATAGTACAACCTTCATTAATGAAGTTCTAAAGCCGATTACATGCGCTGGCTATCTATTGCAATTGTGGTACTGCTATCAGCATCGACTATTCCTGCTGGTAGTGCAGGTGAGGGACATGGAAGCGATGTTCACTGGAACGGCTATGTTTTGGAAAGAGCATCAATCCCAAATCATGTTCTAATCGACCAGAATTTCGATTATTATTCTCTTCACACAGGCAATGCTGATGTCAATGTCGTCGCATTTATCTTCACCACCTGTCCTGATGTATGCCCAGTAATTACAAACAATTTGATTCAGGCAGAAGGCGAACTTGATGGCGTTGATTACCAATTCATTTCTATTACTGTTGACCCTAGGAATGACAAACCAAACGTCTTACGAGAATACAGAGAAGACTATGGCGCAACCTGGCCTCATCTAACTGCTGAATTGGAAGACTTGGAAACCGTTTGGGACGATTTCGGAATTTCTGTCATCACTGAAGAAATAGAAAATCACGACCATGACCACGGTCATGATCATGGCGGCTCTACGGGCGATGAAAATGAATCAACAGTTACTGTGCTAATGCCTAATGGAACAAGTAACGAGTTCATTGTTGAGCCAAATGGTTGGGGCCAATTAACTGCCTCGGCTTACCAAGCAGGATGGGATATAAATTCAAGTTCGAGCCAATGGGGCAATTTCGTTAGTGGAATAAACAATGATGAGGCTCCTGCTGATTACTCATGGTGGTGGGAATTACATTCATGGAATGAGACTGCTAATGCGTGGGAAGCATCAATGGTCGGAATCGATAATGCGGAACCTGGACCACTTGCATTTGCACCTAATTCCACTGACGATACTACAATTCCATCTCCTTCAAATGCGCACGGCTCCGTATTTACAATCGTACAATCAAATGGTTCAGTCAATTCTACTGAATTGACCGATTTTAATGCGTGGCACATGTCACTCTCTGCTTTGGAATCATTCGATGCTCCTGCTTCACAGTGGGGCCATTACATGAACTCAATCGATGGAGTCACAGCGCCTGCTGATTATTCTTGGTGGTGGCAGTTACACTACTGGAACGAGACCTCTGAATCATGGAGTGAAAGTATGGTTGGAATGGATTCACTAATCGATGAAAACCACATCGCATGGGCACCAAACAGTACATCTGATGAAATGATTCCAATTCCAGAGGCAATGAATGTAGACACGAGTACTTCACACTCAACTCAAACATTCATCCTTGATGCCAACTGGAAACCTAAGGTCGTATTCTTGGGCTATGATTGGGATGTTGACCTATTTGTCGATGATGTCAAAAGAGCTGCAAATTTGGTTTCAGACCCTGGCGACCATGACCATGGTCTGCCAGGATTCACATTCGCAACCGCAGCAGCGGGGCTTGGTCTAGCAATTATCGCCAACAGCCGTGAAGAATAACCAAGGATAGATTCTTGAAAGAATTGCACCCCCGTCAATATAGGCGGAGATCGCATAGCCTGGTATTGCGGTGGACTTGAAATCCACTGTCCCTCGGACACGGGAGTTCGAATCTCTCTCTCCGCGCCTCTCAACTTCNAGACCTAGTNTTNCCTGAAATATGGGAAGGCTTCAACAACTCAATGCCTCATAGGNATTGCATGGNCCGACCACACATGCGCTTNGGGATGCTGCTGGTTTTGNTAATGTTCATGGCAGGATGNATCTACTCCTCTACTCCTNAATGGGGTACTGGAGACGGTCAAGTTCATGTNGANNTAGATGGCGATTCNGCTGANNTCAAATCCAANATGGGNNNAGGATNTGANGANACANTCTCNNTTGTNGGATGNGGAGAATCNCANATGAAAATCACNGGAATCTGCTGATTTCTTCTGAACTCTACTCAGAGCACCCAGACTTGGATAATGTAGAGTCTGCAATGGGCGCTGCGGTAATCATTCACACCATGACGTGGAGTTCTGCTGAATCTGTGGAAGAAGGTAAAGCCGGCAGAATTAGTCTGAAAGATTGGTCTTCTCCACTAAATCCTAGTGAAGCAGTTGGATCTAAACTAGCAGACAATGAGAATGATTGGGAAGTTATCGGAATCATTCCAGGTTCTGAAAACATTGCAGATGGATTGAATGTTTTACAACACTGGCACCAGCCGATTGAATTGACAGGATATGTCCTAGATGGCGATGGCTTAGCAACGGTTTCAGAGGAAAATTGCAAACTAGATGGTCAAGGTCATGGAATGGTTGTAACCAATATCAAAACTGATGAAGGTGTTGTCAGCCTTGATGGAGAGCACGATGATGAGTACTCGCTAGGAGATACTGACATCTTTGGCGGCTGGACTTTCATCCTATTCTTCCTAATTTTCGGAATTGGAGGAGGAGTTGGGCTATTCATCGTCTCTACAATGATTATTCGCCAAGGTGCAAGAGCAACTGCAGAAGCATTACTCGGAAGAGAAGGTTTTGCTAAGGCATTACAGATGAAGAAAGACCTGAAGCAATCAAAGAAAGACGGTCTGGAAAGTGCTGCTGAACGTTCTGCTAAACAAAAGAAATCTTCACCACCACCAAAGAAGAAATCCAAACAAGAGGATGTTGCAATATCTGGATTTAGCTTGGATAGTGTTCTATCCTCCGGCAGCAGTGATGACGGGCCTAAGACATTCGGTGGAGGTAATTCTGTCGTAGTTACAAGTGAAGCGAAAGAGATGGAATCATCCCAACCTGCTGTCACCTCAATGCCTGAAATTTCCAACTCTCCGATGCCATCGGCAGGAGTGATTTCGAGTCAGCCTGAACCCGCTAAGCGTGGACATTTCTCTGCTTCCATGTCTCGTTCGGCAACACAGCCAACACAAGCTGCCAACACAACTCCAGCAAGTAAACCGGTCAAGAGAAGAGCTGTCAAGAAGCGCGCTGCACGAACTGCTCAGCCAGAACCTGAACCTGAGCCCGTTGTAGAAAACAAGCGAACATCCATTGCAGATGATGAAGAATTTAGCGATTTTTCATTCTAACCCCAAGCAACATCTTTTGCACCTCGAACCAGTAACTGGTCGGTGTGCCACTCCAATATTGCGGGACTAACTATCACTGGCTCGCCATCAGTTTGAACCCAAGTCTCTATTTCTAATGGGACTTCACTAATATTACCTGAAGAGTCAACTGGTTTGATTTCAACTCTGTTTGCCTTTTCTTGAGTTATTCCCCATTTTTCTACCTTGCAAACCATCCGAGTAAACCAGCAAGTTGAAACAATGCGAAGCTAAATCCTATACCAAACGCAATACCATAGATTCGTGGTATCTTTTTTTCACGGCCCATTTGGGATATTGCATAAATCCCTAGCATAATGATATAGTATTGCATTAAGAAATGCGGTAGATCATATATCGGGGGAGGGGGAGGACATGGTTCACCAATCCCAAAATATGTGCACCCATTTACGATTTCGTTGAAATATTGCCAAATCGATATTGGTAAAGAAAATGCAACTGATCTAATCATTGGTAAAAAGAATCGCTCTTTATAGCCGAAAATTCCAACCAGTGTAAAGATTAACATTATCGGACTAAAAGCCATGAATGTCCCTGTGTTAATACCAAAACCTGATGACTCTTGTTGGTCAAAATCTAGAAGTATTATGATTGGAGTAATCGCCATCCACAGTGATAATATCCCCAGAAATATCTCTCCATAGAGATTTAACCCGTATTGATATTTTCCTTGCAACATATCAAGATCTATGATTTTACTATCCTTTAGTTCTAGGGAGTCATCCTTTGCATCGAGTGTGATAGATATCGTTGATGGCTTCTCTGAATTCGGCCCCTTGTGTAAAAATGTAAAATAAAATATAACGATGACAATGCCAAGCAGAAGCCATTGACCAGCGACAAGAAGCACGAAAAAAGATGCAGTTACAATGAAAAGTATAATCAAAAATATAAGTTGTCTTCCTATACTATTTTTGACCATGAAACCAACTTAACAGTGTCATTAATAACATTGAACCCGTTTTTACTAACGCATTTCCAATGATTGTTAAAATTAAATTTTTCACTTCATGCAATCATAATTTCAACACTCGTCCACCAACCATCATAGACGTTAGTTACCTCAGGGTTACCAATCGTAAACATTAGCTAACTTTAATTTGAGTAGCTATCTGAAAATCAGTTTATTGTCGTATCAAAATGTCGTGGTGCATTTGGCTGTGCTATCCCATAATCCCAATTCTCAGATTCACTATCATACATTCCAATAACGAAAGTATGTCCCTCAATAATTTTTCATTCTAACCCCAAGCAACATCTTTTGCACCTCGAACCAGTAACTGGTCGGTGTGCCATTCTAGTGTCGCAGGGCTGACGATAATCGGTTCTCCATCTGCTTGAACCCACGTTGATAGAGGCAATGGTTCATCACACACATTTCCTGCACTATCAACTGGTTTAATCTCGATTCGATTCGCTTTCTGTTGGGTAATTCCCCATTTGCCGATATGTTTGCCTTTCTTCATTGGGCCCATCAGAGAAAGCATCGCAATCCGTGAAAGACGAGGTGCATAAACGATTGAACCTTCTTTGTCTACTGGGGTGACCCCTGGACAAACCTGGTAACCACCACCAAAGGTTTCACCTGTTGTGGCTGCGAACATAGAGAAATCCAGAATCCTGCCTTCTTCGTCATCTAACTTGAGCCATACCTTTCTCCTCTTCCAGAACGGTATTGTTGTAATTCCTAGGTAAGTGTATTTCTTGTTACCCTTGATCCACTTTGCTCTAGATAACTTGGCACGAGATATTGCGCTAGTAATTCCTGCATCGGATTCCAGGAACACCCAGCGAACCACTCTGCCTTTATTCTGCGCTGGCCCATTCCATTCCTTGGCTTCCGGTGAGGGGTAATCTCCAGCGCTTGGCGCTGGAAATCCTTCTAGACGCCATGCAGCACAGCGTCGGTCCACTCCGTTGATCAGCACATCGATTGCTTCATCGATGTTTTTTCTTGAAATTCCTTGGGTGATTGCATAATCGTTACCGGAACCAAACGGCATTATTCCAAGAGGTATGTCACTACCTCGCAGAGCACTTGCAACTTCATGGACTGTACCGTCTCCACCAACCGCTACAATTGGCCCTTCGACGTTTTTACTTCTCAAATCCCAAGCAATCTCACTTGCATGACCAACTCTTTGAGTCATGTGAGTGGTTACCTCAATGCCTTTAGATTCCAATTTTGCAACAACTGAAGGCCATCTCTTACCACAAGTGTGGTCTCTGCTGGCAGGATTGACAATGCAATGTAAGGCCCCCATATATGCTGGTAGAATGTGTTGAACCCATCAATGCTGTTGTCACTAGGAAGCGATGCACTCATGTCTGATGCCTAATCAGCAAGCAACATGACTTGGAGCGCGGCCGAGCGTGAATACATGAGCCGCGCCCTTGAGGTAGCGGAAAAAGGAAGGGGGAAAGTACGACCAAATCCTTTGGTTGGCTGTGTTCTAGTCAAAGATGGAAATGTGATTGCTGAAGGTTGGCACGACCACTTAGGCGGGCTGCATGCTGAGCAAATGGCAATACATGATGCTGAAGAAAATGGACACAGCACAAATGGTGCTACTGCATACATAACATTGGAACCATGTAATCACTTTGGAAGAACTCCCCCGTGTACTGAGGCGCTACTATGGGCGGGAATAAGCGAAGTCATAATTGCGCACGGCGACCCGAATCCGTTGGTTAGAGGAAACGGGATTTCTGTCTTAGAAGAAGCCGGAATTAAGGTAAAAAGCGGTCTGCTCATAGAAGAGGCTGCTGAGCAAATGCGCGAATTCTTGCATTGGTGTGAAAACCGAAGGCCATATGTTACCGTGAAGATCGCTGTTGATGCAAATGGCTCGGTAGATGATCTGTCCAAAGACGCTGGAAGATTCACTAGCGAAGAATGTCTGAAGCAAGTCCACGTACTTCGCAAGGACTGTTGCGCAGTACTTGTTGGCGCTAATACTGTCATACGAGACGATCCTGCGCTAACTGTCAGGCTTGTTCATACTGAGAGGCAGCCTATTCGAGTAGCTATTGACCCTAACAGTAGAATCAGTCCTGATTCGAAAATCCTCACCGATGGATTTGCTACAAGGCATATGACTGAAGATTTCAGAGGATTGTCTGCCTTGCTTGACATGCTGGGAGATTTAGAGATTCAGAGATTGTTGGTCGAAGGCGGTCCAACTACAATCAATCACTTCCTACAAGAAGGGCTAGTTGATGAGTTCATTTTGGTACAATCAAAGGTGACTCACGCTACCCCTGTGTATTCGAATTTTGACCTATCTTCGTTCTCAAGAACCGAAGAAACCACATGGGGAGAAGAACTTGTCAAAATCTACACGAGGTGAATAGGTGCGACCTAATGCGACCTCAATCATCGCACTACGTGGCTGGCATCCCGCGATTGCCAGAGCGGAAGCTGAAGCAATGTTCCCAAATTCGGACATAACTAGAACCGAGTCAAGGCGCCTGTTAATTGCTAAGGGTGAAAGCGATTGGGAAAAGGCAGAACTAATGTCAGGGTGTGAATGCGTACTCGTAAATGGTGGAATGTCAAAATGGACCTCACTGGAAGACTTGTTACAACAAATCGAGACTGAAAAAGTCGAAGACATGGCAATAGAATGCTGGCGTCATGAAGGCAAAATCCCTGTAGCAACTAGAGATATCGAGAGACAGGTCGGTGGATTGTTTCACGACAAAGGTTCTACTTTCAATTTGGAAAATCCAGAGCGGAGATTCGGAATTGTCTTGGATAACTCTGCTGGAAATGTTGCATGGGGTTGGATCGTGGGCCAAGGTCCTGGCAAACATGGATGGTCAGCGATGCGCGCAAATAAGAGGCCATTCTTCAGACCAGTCAGTCTTGAGCCAAGACTAGCAAGAGCAGCGGTGAACATCGCTGCTGGAACCGATACAGGCTACGTGGTTGACCCAATGTGCGGAACTGGCGGCATTTTGATTGAATCTGCATTAACAAACCGTCCTACTCTAGGAATAGACTTCGACCCTGTAATGGTTGAAGGTAGTCAACAAAATATCGATTGGGCAAAGGTCGATGCTGAAGTCAAAAGAGAAGACGCAACCAGATTTGAATTGCCAAAAGACGTGGCTGCGGTCGTTGTTGACCCGCCGTATGGAAGAAATTCACCCAGTGATGAAAAGCTGATTGAAGATATGCTTGCGAACATTCGCTCTCAAAATAATGAATGCAAACTTGTAGTGATTTTGCCTGTTGAAGCCGGTGGCGATGATTTAGATGAAGAAATCACAACCAATATCAAATTGCCTGGCTATGAAATCAAAACCGCATTTGGAATACCTGTTCACAAATCACTTGGTAGAGTGATGATTATTGCTGAAGCTTCGACTCAAGATTGAGTAACCTGTGGCCATCATCTTCACTGGGCTCATCGAAG
Organism: Methanobacteriota archaeon; assembly: GCA_002727695.1. The sequence continues at coordinate 16,814 of PBXT01000015.1, forward strand.
TCACTGGTGTGCGGGCATAAATCATCGAGAATTGCAAGATCTTTCTCATCCAAAATCACAGGGTAAGTGCGGCAGCCTAGTGGCCTGCTATCATAGACTGAACAAATACCGGGAGCAGTCGGTAAATCTGAGGTTGTAGCTAAGAAGACGCACGCCTTAGTTTGCTGATTGTTCAACAGGCGCCGAATTCCTGATTCATCCTTAGAGCAAAATTGGTCTTCTGCAAGGCCCGTCCTTCTGGATAGCCGGCTTGCCTCAGTCGCTGTGATCGGCATTACAGTCTCCCTACAGCACATACTGCAACCCTTACTTACGCATGGAGAGTTGCCGCCCATATTTGTTCTAGATACTGAAAGCACTTCAATGAGCGCGAGGGTGTGATTCAAGAAGGGGCGGCTTTTCGGCGGTGCAGGGCAATTAGGGTAGTCTGGATATCCTTCCGGCCTTCGGAGCCGGAGACGTGGGTTCGAATCCTGCATTGCCCGCCATCTTCCCGATATTGAGCCGTGAGACTCAAGAGCCTGCACCCGTTGCGTGATTTATGGGCTGCAACCTACGTGACTTGGCTAGTGCTGAAGACACTACTATGGATGCNATGAAAGGTAAGAAGGTTGGAATCGATAGTTTCCTACTTGCNTTCCAATTTCTGACCACTATTCGCGACCGCTCGCCAACTGGTGATGGAGGGCCGCTGCGAGCCGATAATGGCAAAGTTGTTGCACACTTAATGGGATTCCTATCACGAGCGTCGCTACTACTGTCAAAGGGAGTTAAGCCTGTATTCATCTTTGATGGCAAGCATCCTGATTTGAAGAAGGATGAGATGGATGCAAGAAGGGTGAAAAGGGAACAGGCGGAGGCTGATTGGAAAGCTGCGCTTGAGGCAGGAGATTTCCAGACNGCGCAAAAGATGGCACAGCGTTGTGTCAAGTACACCCCCGAAATGGTCGAAGAATCAATAGAGATGCTTTCGCTAATGGGCATTCCAGCATTCAGAGCCGAAGCTGAAGGTGAAGCACAAGCNGCNGTNATGGCAGCAAATGGACAACTGGATGCTGTAGCAACACAGGATTGGGATGCCTTGCTATATGGTGCTCCGGTAGTAATTCGCAACTTCACTTCCGATGGAAGTAAGCGAATGGGCAGAATTGTTCGAGCACAAAGAATCGAGCTGGACCAAATCCTTGCAGACAATGAATTGAGCAGAGACCAACTTATCGATTTGGCAATTATGATTGGAACCGATTTCCATCCAGGAATCAAAGGCGTAGGACCTAAGACTGGNCTCAAGTTGATCAAAGAACACAACACCATCGAAGCAGTTTGTGCTGCAAANGACAAGGAAGTNCCAGANAGATTGGATGAAATTAGAGAGATNTTCAGNAACCATCCTGTTGTAGAAGTAGATGATGAGAACCTTACTCAAGGCGCAGTTGATGTTGAAGGGTTGAAGAAATTCTTAGTTGAAGACAGGCAATTTTCACAGAAGAGGTTTNACAATGCAATGGAATTGCTTGAAAATGCTGGCCTAGTTAGAACCGGTGGCCAGACGTCATTATTCTCTTTCTGAGATGAAGCGTAGTGGGCTTGCCAATACAGATTGGCCGTTCCATTCTGTTACCACTCCCCTGGCAACGCTTTGTGCGTCGGCCAATGCTTCGCTGATTTTGTTGATGGGAGATGTCGGGATNCCGTCCAACATTTCGCAAACCTGAGATTTAGTCATTCCAATCACTTTTGATTGGACCATGTCTACCACTTCNTTTCGTGAATTAACTCGTAATTCATTTGTTGGCCAGACGTTTTCGAACTCCAAGTACTGTGNCAATTTTTCAAATTGAGAATCTGAACCTACTGCGATTACTACCCATCCATCACTGGTTTGGAATGCCTGATATGGAACGAGATTTGGATGGCCTGAACCAAGTAGACCAGGGTCGTTTCCACTTGTGATTTGATTTTGTCCTTGATTGGCAAGAGATGCAATTGCGCAATCCCATAATGAGATGTCCAAATGTGAATTGATGCCTTTTCTTTCTCGCTTGAATAATGCTGCCATTATTGCATTTCCAGCGTATAATCCTGTAATTATGTCAATCCATGCAACTCCAACTTTAACTGGACCTGCGCCCTCCTCACCAGTAATGCTCATTATGCCGCTCATCGCCTGTAGAGCTANGTCATAACCGGGCTCCTGCGACCTTGGCCCGCTCTGCCCAAAACCNGTTATNGAGCACAAGATTACATCCTTTGGAATTGGGCCAATTAGTCTCTCAAGTTGTCCTGGGCGGAAGTTTTCNATTACAACATCTGATTGTGAAATTAAATCCTGTATCGCTTGTTTGTCTTCCTTTAGATTATGGAAAATTATCTCTTTTCCTCGGTTGCATGATAGGTGGTAGGCAGCGGTTCCATCTTCNAAAAACGGTGGNCCCCAGCCTCGNGTATCATCTCCCCAAGGAGCNTCTACCTTGGTGACTTGGGCNCCTAAATCTGCAAGCATTTGCGCACAATAAGGGCCTGCTAAAATCCTTGAGAGGTCAAGTACTTTCACTCCTTCAAGCACATCGTTCATCTTCTCCACCCCACTTGTACAACTGGTAACCTTGACTAACTTTGTCTGAACCTTCGAAATCGATTTCTTCCCATTCTGATGACATTGATGGTGTCAAATCATGGAATACGAAAATCCATGTTACATTGGATAANTGATTACACTCTAACAATTCCACTTGCCAGCCTGAATCATTTGACCGCCAGTGGCCAATGCTTTCTCCATCACTGTCGGGATCCATTGAGAATTTGATTGAGTACAAACGATGCATGGCGAGGGGTGAATCGGAGACAAATAACAAATCCTCGTCATCTGTAATCTCATCGCTCAAGTGTGAGCCTACATATTCAGAACCTGTTGTTCCTGTGGTTGAAAGTACCAAGATGTTGATGACAAGTAATGCAGAAACAAGCCCAACCACGATTTTGTTTTCTCCGTTGTCGCTTGAAAGACCGGCTGAGTCCGTTTTTAGTAATCGGCTGAACCACAGCGGTATTAGCAATAGTGAGAAATATCTTGGATTATTTCTGAAAGAATAAACGATGTCGAAAAAGCCCTTCTCCAAAGCTACTGCTTCAGTAACCCACAATGCTGCAACCCATCCAATCAGACATGCTGCGACCATTTTTGAGCCACGCAATAGCAAATCAGACTCGAAGTTAGATTCCGATTCATCCTTTGAGATAATCAGCATTCCACAGATTACGAACAAGAAATACCCGATGAATGAAGATAGAAGTGCTGGCACAATATCTGGATGAGATAGTGAAACTTCGTTACGGTATAGGATTACCAATTGTACGAATAATGCGATTAATGCAATATGGATTTGATTCATCTCTAATCTGCTAGAGACCATCAAAACCGCAATCGCTGGGAGAATATACCATAGTGGCATTCCTTTGAAAGATAAAATCAAAACACCACACAGGACTGGAATTACCCACCAATAACTGAACTTCGAATCTCTGACTGCTCGAATAATCGAATAGACTGCTAGTGGGATTAAAATCAAGATTATTCCTTCCTGATAAAATCGTCCAGTAGCGCGAATTAGTGGAGGATAAATCGATGCCAAGGCTGTCAACCGGAGTGCCTGTTCAGAGTCGAACAAGTCACGCGTCACAAGGAAAATTGTAGCGAGGCAACCCAGTCCTCCAATTAGGCTCAATATGTGTAAAGAGGCAGCTGAAGCCGAGAAAACCGTGAACCAAATCTCGATTACTGAATGCCAAGCAAACCATTTGTCATCAGCTGGAACTTCTTCGGGAGTTGAACTATCTGGGGAATCTGGCCTTAGTTCACCCCATTCTAAGTGGGCTTCACCATCATCCATTCCATCGCTGACATAGGATGCGTGAACATGAGCATCCAAACCAAGCGGCATCAGAAATGCAGCAAGAATATGCATCGCAATTCCAATCAGGAGAAGTGACCGCCAGAACCTCTTCTCCATGGTGCTCCTAAGTCGAGCAAGATTTGAGCCCTTTGGGCTCATTCGATCATTAATGGCGGTTTCCAGAGTCCATTTTTGCGACGGTGGTCAAGAATATGCCAGTAGACTGTGTGTTCTGCTTCCTC